>JAFDXG010000032.1 GCA_018268105.1 Bacteroidota bacterium
CAGAAAATAAAATTCAGCATACGCCACGCAGAGTTGTCCCATATATTCCGGTTAATATAAAAAGGCTTTGTAGTAATATCACCTACACGAATAAAATATTGTCCTTCTTTTTTGAAATCGCTGAAATCAATTGTTTCGAAATTTCCGATATGTGTTTTCTTTGATTGTATTTTTCCTTCATACACCATTCCGTTGCTTATTTTGTCAATGAGTTGAAACCTGCCATTATTGTTTTGCACATTTATTACCGCAGTTTTTTGACTTTCTACACCATAGCCTGAAGTGGAATAAATGATGCGGTTGGGTGCAGGAGTCCAGCCACTCACCACTTCTGGGTTTTCAACGGTTTGTAATGTCACCGCATCAATATCAAATTTCAGCGAATCTCCCATAGTACGTTCCTTTCCAAAAACTTCAATGGCGAATGACAACCTGGTTACTTTATCACGAGCCAGTTCACTCATTTCAACAAAACATTCATTCCACTGGCCATTGATCAGGTTAATTTCATGATAACCTTCGCGGCCGTATTTATCCGGCACTTTTATTTTACCGTCATTCTCTACATACAGATTGAGGTAAATGCTATTGGCACCTTCGCAGTTTGGATAGATGTAAAAGTGGATGCGGTTGTACTTTTCCCAGTTAGCGCCGTCTATCTGAAAATCTGCTTGCGACGTACCGAAGCCCAGGCCCCATCCTAAGAATTGAGGATAGGTTGTAGGCGCTACCAATCTCATACTGTTCTTTCCGGAAATACTTCTTTCATCAGTAAGCCTCATTCCGCCTATTCCTTTATGCGACCATTTGTTGAGTGTTTCCATATCACATATCATATCTGATACTAACACTTTTTTGGTAAGTCCGAAAGATTCGAATGATTTGTTGTAATCCAACGGTAGAGGGCTATGCACATAACCGGTATTCCGAATATCTTCTTTTAATTTCTCATCTGTTTGTGCAAACAGCAGGCAAGCCGGGCTAAGGAACAACAGGGAAATAACCAGAGTAATCTTTTTCATAAATGAATTTCCTTTGTAGTTGTTGGTTTGATTAATAAAATTTTTATCAATTAGTTTTAACTAATATCCAAGACGACGATCAATGGAATACCTGCCGGATCCCATTAATAAAATTCCGATAGCGAGGATTAAATAAGTAGCCGGCAGTTCCCTTTCACCAAAAGCATCGTTGCCATGTACAACAAAAAATACAACGATAAACTGAATCACAACCGGTATTGAAGCCAACCGGGTAAAAAATCCCAGGGCAATAGAAATAGCGCATACAAACTCTGCAAAAATTGCCAGGACGAGCGATGTTTTAATTCCTAAACCCAGGGGATTGAAGAATTCTGCAGTAGAAAGTTTGTCAAAATTTACAAGTTTGCTATAGCCATGTGTGAGAACTAATACTCCAAAGCCTATACGAATAATAAGATATCCTAAATCTGTAAGACCAGACTGCCCGGTAAAATTGATTTTTTTTAAGAATGATTTCATGTTATTTATTATTGTTGATTTAAAAAGAAGCAGGTGTTTAGTTAATATTTATTTGCTGAAATTTTCTGTGAGAAGTGAGCTGATAAATGTGAAATACACAAATTTGTCGCCTCACATTTCACTTATCAATGGTTTACTTAACTGATGCCAGCTCATTTACTCGTTTAAATAATTTATCAAAACAAGCCCACTGGCTGAGTCCTGTTGATGTTTTACCTGACTTAGCAGCCTGGCCTTCTTTTATAAAAGTACCCGCATCAGTCCATACCGTTTGCACCATTCCCTGAAAACGATCTTTCATTTCCGGTGTTGCATCTTTTCGGAAATTAACCATATCATTCACCTGCATAACCGCCAACTCGGGATTACGCCAGGGCGAAGTAGCAACACGCAATCCTTTCATAGCAAAATAAACAGCAGATTTATCTGCACGTTCATAGTGCCAGTCGCAAATCATTATATCTTTGGGAATCATATCAATTGACCTGTGAGTATTATTGTAGCTGGCTTCCCACATACCATAGCCTGTTGACCTGCCATCGAGCAGACGATCACCCCATATCCATAATTCTCTTTTGTTTTGTGCAAGATGATCCCTGATTTTTCTAACCTCACCGGCAAAAAGTTCTGCCTTGTCACGACCCTGACAACGGGGACATTTATCATCGCCGAGGTAAAATACTTCATCCATTCCTGCATGAAAGGCGTCTGACTCAAATGCTTCACATACTTCATCTACCAGTTCGAAAACCACTTTGTGCACATCGGGATGCAAAGGACAATAACTTTTACAATATAGTCCATCGGGGTTTGGCCATACATATTTCTCAGGCATTTTAACATGGGGCGTTTCATCAAACTCGGGATAAAATTTCAACAAACTGTATATAGTACCTGCCCAGGATTGATGACCCAGTAAATTGATTTGCGGGATAAGCCGGATATTATTCTTCCGGCAGGCAGTAACAAGTTTTTTGGCATCATGTTTAGATAAAGCCACACTGTCACTGAAATTGGGATGACTGCTGTATTGATAATTCCAATCCACTCTTAATATAAGTGTATTGACGTTCCTGGGTTTCAGTTCATCTTTAATGAATTGAATAAAATCATCCACTTCAGCAGGGTGTGGCGCTGCAATACATAGTCCCCGTACCGGCATCAGGGAATCTATTCTTTTTTGTGAAAAACTTATAGTTGACATGGCATGATTAAACAGCAGCAGAATAATGAAAAGGGAGGTTTTCTTTTTCATATTTTTTGAGCAATAGTTTTGGATAAATAAATATATGAGATAATTCGCATTATTAAGATAATAAACCTCAATAGAAGATGTAAATTTTTATTAAAATGGAAAAATCAACATGGTGTCTAAACCATCAACTGACTTTTAAGTAATAATTCTACCCATTAAAACTTCTGCAACAATTTAATTTGCATATAGAAGAGGGGTGGCAGATATACACCAACTATATAATTTGAAAATCGAAAATCACCTCTTCTCTATTGGCACAAACTCCCTGTTATCAGGTCCGGTATAATTAGCACTGGGTCTTATGATCTTTCCGTCCTGTCGCTGCTCTATAATATGTGCACTCCAACCTGTAATGCGGGAAATAACAAACAGTGGTGTAAAAAACAAAGTGGGTACCCCCATAAGATGATAAGATACTGCTGAAAACCAGTCGAGGTTAGGAAACATTTTCTTCTCGTTCCACATCAGTGTTTCAAGATTTTCTGCTATATCAAAAAGTAATGTATCTCCGGCTTCTTTCGAAAGCTTCCGTGCCACTTCTTTAATTACTTTATTTCTTGGGTCAGACACAGTATATACCGGGTGCCCGAATCCAATGATTACTTCTTTTTTTTCAAGCCTTGCTTTTATATCATCAATAGCTCCTTCAACAGATGAATAACGGCTTTGAATATCAAATGCCACTTCATTGGCTCCGCCATGTTTAGGACCGCGCAAAGCGCCAATGGCACCGGTTACTGCCGAGTATATATCTGAACCCGTACCCGCAATGACACGGGCGGTAAATGTGGAGGCGTTGAACTCATGTTCCGCATACAGGTTAAGCGAAACCTGCATAGCCTTTTCCCAGGATGTTGAAGCCTTTTTCCCATGCAACAGATGCAGAAAATGAGCACCAATCGTTTCATCATCCGTTTCGGTTTCGATCCTTTTTCCGTTGTGCGAAAAATGATACCAATACAATAGCGCTGAAGCATAAGAGGCCATCAGCTTATCAGCTATATCTCTTGCCCCTGCAAGATTATGATCTTCCTTTTCGGGACTTACCGTTCCCAACACTGAAGTATAGCTGCGCAATACATCCATGGGATGGGCAGAGGCAGGTATTTGCTCCAACACTTTTTTTACAACAGCGGGTAGCCCCCGTAGTGATTGGAGTTTTGTTTGATAAGCCTTCAGTTTTGCCCGGTTGGGCAATATACCATGAATAAGCAAATAAGCCACTTCTTCAAAAGAGGCAGCTTCTGCTATATCAAGTATATCATAACCCCGATAATGAAGGTCATTGCCACTTTTGCCCACTGTACAAAGAGCTGTATTGCCTGCGGTTACTCCGGAAAGCGCTACGCTTTTTTTGGGTTTAAATGTCGTTGACGTATAGGATGTTTCACTCATAACGCTGTTCATTTTTGTGTTTTGAAAAGATCATCCAGTTTTTTCTCAAAGGTGTAATATCCGATACTGTCGTACAACTCAGCACGAGTTTGCATCATAGTAATAATATTCTTTTGAGTGCCTTCTTTGCGTATGGTTTCAAACACAGTTTCTGCTGCTTTATTGGCAGCTCGAAAAGCAGAAAGCGGATAAAGAATCAGCCCTACGCCTGCATCAGCCAGTTCCTCTTTAGTCCATAAAGGAGTCATTCCAAACTCAGTGATATTTGCTAATACCGGTATCCCGGTAGCATCAGTAAATTTTTTGTATTGATGCAATTCTTTTACGGCCTCTGCAAATATAAAATCTGCACCGGCTTCTTTATAGGCTATAGCCCTTTCCAGTGCTTTGTCCAATCCCTCATTAGCCAATGCATCTGTGCGTGCCCCCAATACAAATGCCTGATCGGTACGTGCGTCTGCGGCCGCCTTTATCCTGTCGGTCATTTCCTCTTTACTTACTATCTCTTTACCCGGACGGTGGCCGCACCGTTTGGCGCCTACCTGGTCTTCTATATGCAATGCACCGGCGCCGGCTTTGATCAATGATTTTACCGTGCGGGCTACATTAAATGCAGAAGGTCCAAATCCGGTATCAACATCTACCAGCAATGGAGTATCCGTAACATTGGTAATACGATATATATCCGTCAATACATCATCCAGCGTTGTAATACCCAGGTCTGGTATACCCAGCGAGCCTGCCGCTACGCCACCACCGGAAAGATAAATCGCTTTAAATCCGGCCTGGGTGGCAAGTAAAGCATGATTAGCATTAATTGTTCCAACTACCTGAAGCGGATTTTCTTCAACCATAGCTGCCCTGAAACGTTGACCGGCCGATACAAACGATGCTTTTTCTGCTGACATGCGCACAAGTTAGCCCAATTTTATATTTAATAAATCATTTACTTTTGAACCCATGAAATTGGATTTATTGGCTATAGCAGTGCATCCCGACGATGTAGAGTTGGGATGTGCAGGCGTATTAATGATGGAAAAACAACATGGCAAAAAAACCGGTGTGGTTGACCTTACCTATGGTGAGTTGGGAACAAGGGGCAGTGTGGAAATAAGAAAACGCGAAGCTGCTAAAGCAGCAGAGATTATGGAACTGGATGCAAGAGAGAATCTTGGAATGGCGGACGGATTTTTTAAAAATGATGAAGCGCATCAACGAAGGCTGATACAGGCTATAAGAAAATATCAACCGGAGATTGTATTAGCCAATGCCCTTGACGACCGGCATCCGGATCATGGCCGTGCAGGCCATCTTATTAAGGATGCCTGCTTCCTGAGCGGGTTGAGAAAAATTGAAACGAGGGATGATCTGGGAAACCTGCAAACGCACTGGCGCCCTAAATATATATTCCATTATATTCAGGACAGGTATTATTCTCCTGATTTTGTGTATGATATCACGCCGGTATTTGAAAAAAAAATTGAGTCAATAAAAGCTTATTCTTCTCAATTTTATTCGGAACTATATACGGGCGATGAACCACAAACCTATATTTCCTCACCTGAATTTCTCAACGCGGTAATTGGCAGACATGCAATGTTTGGTAAAATGATTGGTGTGCTTTATGCAGAAGGTTTTAACACGGAAAAGATGATTGGGATAAACAACTTTGAGGCTTTTATCCAAAAGGATACTTAAATATTTTTTGAATCAGCAAGGTAATCCATGTACCGGCAACAAAAGGGAAAGTGAGGACGCCACCTGCTTTATCCAGCGTATGAAAATCTAAGAGAAGATTATGTATTACTATGGTAATCACTGTGCCGATCAGCGCCCAAAGCCAGCCGCCTTGCTTATCTTCAGAAAATGCAATAGCAGCCAATACAGCATTGAAGCCAAACAATCCCATTTGAATCTGATCAATGGGTTGGTTATTCATCTTAGATAATACAGCGCCCAATAGAGAAGCAGCTGATCCATACCAGGCTGCAACCGGATTACTGATATAAACGGCTATTAAAAAAATTATACCAGCCGGTATTTTTTCCTGGAACATTACTTCGCCAAAACCGTTGGTCATAGCTAAAAAATAGTTGAATTGCCCCTGCCCGAATGTTGACTGATTCAGTACCGAGGGCGAAACTTCTAAATAAGGTTTTAGAAAAAAAATGAAAGCCCACGTAACAACGATAAAAGGAAAAGTGTATGCAGGTATTTTTTGAATGATAAATAAATGTTGAATGACGGCCGCCAGTATTCCCCCAATAATTATTAAGAACCATAAGAGAGCATTACTTTCAAATAGAAAAACCAGTGCAATACCAACTAAGGCCGGGCTGAAACCGTATAAACCAGCATTAATTTCTTTCAGATCAAATTTTAATAACCGAGAGATTATAGTTCCTGCAGTTGTGGCTGCAATTGCTGCTACTCCGTATTGCCAGCCTCCTATAAAAAGTCCGGTAATAAAAAGAAGACCTGTCCACTTGTTTTCCTGCAACATAATCTGCCCGGTTCCTTTTAGGATTTGATCAGCAAAAGGCAGTTTTTCGAAGTATTTATTCATGAATTGAAATCTGATGCAATTTATTAGTGATCATAACTAATAAAGAAAATACAAACATAGACAATATAGATTTGCCTCCGGGAGATTGACCTGCCGGAAAAACTTCGATATTTGCATCAGGAAGAACTATAAGTATGCACGATATTGAACCTTTTTATAACTGGCAACATCTTTATACCTCCTCTGAGGATCCTCGCTCTCCATTTTTTGGAAGAGAACACAATGAGTTTGTATATACCCAAACTATCTATAATTATTATATACATCCGCAGTGGGATGAATTTGGATCAAGAACTCTTTATCTTAAAATATTATTTGCCGATTACGACCAGGGTTTTGCCATTATAGAGCTCATTGGTGAATGGAATGATGCTATCGAAAATGATATTCAATCGTTGCGGAGAGCAGTTACGGATATTTTATTTTATGAGGGCATAAGAAGGTTTATACTTATAGCCGATAATGTACTCAATTTTCACAGCAGCGATGATAGTTATTACGAAGACTGGTTCCAGGAGTTGAATGAAGAGGGAGGCTGGGTAGTTTTGCTTAATATGCCGGAGCAGTCGCAACAGGATTTTAAAAAGGCTCATCTTGACCGGTATATAGCGTTGCTTGATTTCCCCAACTGGCGGACCCTGCAGCCACAACATCTGTTTCAAACGGTAGACAATTTTTTGCAAAGAAAACTTGATATCTAAAAAAAATACCAAACTGATTTTTGACAGCGTTTGTGTGTTACTTTTGTAACGATTAACTTTATCTAACCACTTCTTCTGAATATGACCTGGAAACAAATCTTCACATCTTCCGTTGGGAAGAAATTTGTGATGGCGCTCACCGGCGTTTCTTTGATAGCTTTTTTAGTTGTGCATGTAGGTATTAATGCCTGTATATGGGCAAATGACGATGGGGCAATGTTTAACCGAGCTGCTCATTTTATGGGAAGCACGGTTGTCATCCGCATCATGGAAGTAGGGCTTTTTGCCGGAATTCTGCTGCATATTGTGCAGGGAATTATGATCGAAATGGAAAACAGGAGCAAACGCAGTATCGGCTATCAAATACCGCTTGGTAACAGAGGTAGCAAATGGTACAGCCGCAGTATGGGGCTGCTGGGAACGCTCATTCTGTTATTTCTGATTATGCATATTTATCATTTCTGGACTCCCAGCCGGCTTGGAGGAATTGGAAACATTCATGAGCTTGGAATGACAACCATTGACGGAAAAGAGTATGACAATTTGTTTGGAGAAATGATTAAAGTGTTTCAATCGCCTGTCGTTGTTTTACTATATGTGCTGGCATGTATTTCACTGGCATATCACCTGCTGCATGGTTTTGCTAGTGCGTTCAGAACGCTTGGGTTACACAATCAGCGTTATTACACGATTGTAAAGAGTATTGGAAACATTTTTTCTGTGATTGTACCTATAGCATTTGCCATGATGCCTATTTCTATTTATTTAGGCTGGATAAAATAAAATCAATACCGTTTTATAAACGAAACTGTTAATCAATCTGATCAAATCATCAACGTAATTAAGCTATGTTGAATTCAAAAATACCTCCCGGAAAGTTAGAAGAAAAATGGACCGATTATAAAGGACATGTAAAACTTGTTAACCCGGCCAACAAACGTAAGCTTGAAGTGATCGTTGTAGGCACCGGGCTTGCCGGCGCTTCCGCAGCCGCATCACTGGGTGAACTGGGATACAGGGTAAAAGCGTACTGTTTTCAGGATTCTCCCCGCAGAGCTCATTCCATTGCAGCCCAGGGAGGAATTAATGCGGCTAAGAATTATCAAAACGACGGAGATTCTGTTTTCCGTCTTTTTTATGATACTATCAAAGGCGGGGACTACAGATCCCGCGAATCCAATGTGCACAGGCTGGCAGAGATCAGTGCCAATATCATAGACCAGTGCGTGGCCCAGGGAGTGCCTTTTGCAAGAGAATATGGCGGGCTGCTTGCCAACCGGTCTTTCGGTGGTGTACAGGTAAAAAGAACTTTCTATGCGGCGGGTCAAACCGGTCAGCAACTATTGTTAGGGGCGTACCAGGCACTGGAACGGCAGATTGCATTGGGAAATGTAACAATGTACACCCGGCATGAAATGCATGACGTGGTAGTAATAGATGGAAAAGCCCGGGGCATCATCTGCAGAAACCTGGTAACCGGCGAACTTGAAAGACATTTCGGGCATGCAGTACTGTTATGTTCCGGTGGATATGGTAATGTTTTTTATCTTTCTACCAATGCTATGGGCAGCAATGTTACCGCAGCCTGGAAAGCCCATAAAAAAGGTGCGTTTTTTGCCAATCCCTGTTTTACACAGATACATCCGACATGTATACCTGTTACAGGCGATCATCAGAGCAAGCTGACACTTATGTCGG
Organism: Bacteroidota bacterium; assembly: GCA_018268105.1. GTDB lineage: Bacteria > Bacteroidota > Bacteroidia > Chitinophagales > Chitinophagaceae > Agriterribacter. Next base: position 9,118 of record JAFDXG010000032.1, read on the forward strand.
AATCTTTACGTAATGATGGCCGCATCTGGGTTCCCAAAAAACAAGGTGATACCCGCAAGGCAAATGATATTCCCGAAGAAGAAAGGGATTACTATCTCGAAAGAAGGTACCCGGCCTTTGGTAACCTGGTTCCGAGAGATGTAGCATCACGGGCCGCTAAAGAAAGATGTGATGCGGGTTATGGTGTTGGCACAACTAAACAGGCAGTTTATCTCGACTTCAAATATAATCTCATCAATAAATACGGAAAAGCAGAAGCAAGCAAACAGGGTATTGAAAACCCAGATACCGAAACCCTGGTAAAGCTGGGTAAGGAAGTAGTAAAAGAGGAATACGGCAACCTCTTTGATATGTATGAAAAAATTACGGGTGAAAATCCTTATGAAGTGCCTATGCGCATTTACCCGGCAGTGCATTATACCATGGGCGGTCTTTGGGTAGATTATGAACTAAAAACTACTGTTGACGGGCTGTATGCATTAGGTGAAGCCAATTTCAGCGACCATGGTGCAAATCGTCTTGGAGCATCCGCACTGATGCAGGGACTGGCAGACGGATACTTTGTTATACCCTATACATTGGGTAATTATCTTGCCGGCGAAATTGGTACCAGGCCAATTCCTACAACACATGAAGCATTTGAAAATGCAGAAAAAGATGTGAAGGATCGTATTGATAAGCTCATGAATATAAAAGGCAAGCAATCAGTAGAAAGTTTCCACAAAAGACTTGGGAAAATTATGTGGGAAAAATGTGGCATGGCGCGCAATGAACAGGGGTTGAAAGAAGCAATTGAAGAGATCAGGACGTTGCGGAAAGAATTTTGGAACAATGTGCGTATCCCGGGGGATATCAAAGAAATGAATAATGAGCTCGACAAGGCGAACAGGGTAGCAGACTTTATAGAGCTTGGCGAGCTGATGTGCTTAGATGCCCTGGAGAGGGCGGAAAGCTGCGGCGGTCATTTCCGGGAAGAAAGCCAGACAGAAGAGGGAGAGGCGCTGCGCAACGATGATAAGTTTATGTATGTAGCCGCATGGGAATATAAAGGCGAAAGCAACTGGCAGCTCAATAAAGAAGACCTGATATATGAAGAGATAAAGCCGACGCAAAGGAATTATAAATAATTACAACATGGATCAACATCTTAAAGATTGCGTAGATGTTGTTACAAAACTTTTTGCTGCTGCTGGCGTATTTATTGGGGGGACTAAGTTACAGGAAGCAGGCAAAAACCAAACGGGCAGAATGGCTTAAACCTTTTTGAATATTATCTAAGAAAAATTAAAACTTCGGAAAAGTGTATGAGCTGGATTAATAATAAAGCATACGGTTTTGAAAAATTGCGAAATTTGTTAGGTGAAATCTAATAATTCATGACGCAGAAAGATTATTTATTTGTGTATGGCACTTTAAGAAGGAACTATAATCTCAGATTAAAGGGAAAGGTTGCTTCTGATATTGCCTATATAGGACAGGCAAAAGTGTCGGCGTCGCTCTACGATATAGGCAGGTATCCAGGCGCTATAAAGGAAAATACGGATGATGAAGTAGTGGGTGATGTATTTGTTTTGAACAATCCCGAGAAGGTGCTTAAGGTTTTAGATGAATACGAGGGAAATGAATTTTCCAGAGAGAAAAACAGGGTAAAACTAAGATCGGGGAAGTCTGTAAATGCGTGGGTGTATTGGTTTAATCAGAAGCCTGAAGGAAAAAGAAGAATTCCTTATAAGGATTATCTAAATTATTTAAAAAATAAAAAGACAGCTTAGAGGCATGGAACATTACAGCATGAATCTTACTTTAAAAGTATGGCGTCAGAAAAATACTTCAGATAAAGGCCGCTTTGAAACTTTTCATGTAAAAGGTATCTCTTCGGAAATGTCGTTTCTTGAAATGTTTGATGTGCTCAATGAGCAGTTGATAGAAGAAGGAAAGGAGCCTATTGCATTTGATCATGATTGCCGCGAAGGTATCTGTGGTATGTGCTCTATGTATATCAATGGCCGCCCACACGGACCATGGCATGGTACTACCACCTGCCAGTTGCACATGCGGGCATTCAAAGACGGCGACACTATTGTAGTGGAGCCCTGGAGGGCAAACGCATTTCCGGTTATCAAAGACCTCATTGTTGACCGGCATGCATTCGATCATATTATTCAGGCCGGTGGCTTCGTATCAGTAAACACGGGTAATGCAGTAGATGGGAATGCCCTTCCTATTGAAAGGGAAAAAGCGGATCAGTCATTTGCAGCAGCAGCCTGTATTGGCTGTGGAGCCTGTGTAGCCGCCTGCAAAAATAGTTCTGCTATGTTGTTTCTTTCTGCCAAGGTATCTCATTTGGCACTGCTTCCTCAGGGCGCCCCTGAAAAGAAAACCCGTGTGCTAAACATGATTGCACAGATGGATAAGGAGGGCTTTGGCTCCTGCACTAATACCGGTGCATGTGAAGCGGTTTGCCCCAAAGAAATTTCCCTCGAAAGTATTGCCAGGCTTAACAAGGAATATCTCGGTGCTGCTTTCACTTCTGACAAAGTATAAAATTTCTTACCTGGTCCGGTGTTTTTTTTATTAGTCGGCATATCGGATATTTAAGTTTCCGTTTTGCATTTTATCTGCTATGGACATCAACCTGCCTATATACCCCGGGCGACTTACTATTGATAAAGTAGAATTCTGTCTTACGTGTGAGAATAGAGTTAAACTTCATATTTTAAGACTTGATAAAATTCATCCTGTCATTTCGGGGAATAAATGGTATAAACTGAAATACTACATGGCAGATGCAATAAATAAGGGATTTAAAAAAATTCTCACATTTGGAGGTGCTTATTCAAATCATATCGTTGCTGCTGCCTGTGCAGCAAAGGAGTATAATATCAATGCAACAGGCATTATAAGAGGTGAGGAACCTGCAGTTTACAGTCATACTTTATCTGATGCCCGTGATTATGGCATGGAACTTCATTTTATTTCCCGAAATGAATACAATTCAGTAAAAAGAGGCGCCGAAACTGATTTTTCAAATCAAAATTTCAAAGAGCATTACCTCATTCCGGAAGGCGGATATGGCAGAAAGGGGGTAATGGGCGCTGCAGAAATACTTCAAAACAAAGATATAAGCAGCTATACGCATATTGTGACTGCTATAGGAACGGGCACTACTATTGCCGGTATAGTAAAGAGCGCTTCCCCCGGGCAAAAAGTATTGGGTATGAGTGTAATGAAAAACAATAGCGCCTTGCCTGTGGAGATAGCATCTTTGCTGGGCGACGCCCTGCCGGATAATCTTCAGATAATACAAGACTATCATTTTGGGGGATATGCAAAAAAATCTCAGCTATTATTAGACTTCATGAACCGGTTTTATCGTTTATCAAATATTCCATTGGATTTTGTGTATACCGGTAAACTGATGTTTGGAATATCTGAGCTGATAAGTAAAGGCTACTTCCCTCCGGGTTCTGAAATTTTAGCAATTCATACCGGAGGGCTGCAAGGCAATCGTTCTTTACCGTCGGGAATTTTGGAATTTTAGGAAAACTGTAGCACTATCTTTGCATTGCTAACTAAAAAAATACCATTGCTTAGACATCATTATTTATGAAGCTGATTGTAAGTGTTTTTTTGTTTGTCATACTTTTATTTTCAGGCTACCCATCTGAAGCCCAGGACACTTTACCTGCATTTACAGCAAAGAATATTAATGGAAAAATAATCTTAAGCTGGGTAAATCATTTTCCGGTTGTTAAACAATTGAGTATACAAAGGTCGTCAGACAGCCTTAAAGGATTTAAGACTATACTTACATTACCGGATCCATCTTCTGTGACCAATGGTTTTTTAGATAATAATGCCCCTGACACCATTTCGTTTTACAAAATCTATATCCTGCTCGATAGTGGAAAATATGTATTTAGTAAGTCTCAAAGACCTCATAAAGCAATACCACCACCGGTGGTCAGAAAGAAGGAATATAACCGGATAGGTATTTCAAATAATGCTCCGGCAAACTATAGTGCCAATACAAAGTCTCCTACCACTGACATTCAAAATAATGCTACTATTAGTACAAAACCTAAAGACATTGAGCCTACGGCAAAGCAATATGAGCCTGAGCTTACTAAGGTCTCCAATAAAAACAGGAGCGACGGATTAAAGGCTGATACTGTCACCCTGGTTCGCCCGGAAACCTTTACTCCTTCAGGGTTCGTATATACCAATCCTTCCGGTAATATCACTGTAGTTGTACCGATTGGCAAGCAAGGTCAGTATACTATTAAATTTTATGACGAAAACGGAGATGAAATATTCCAGATTTCCAATATAAATGAGCACATTTTTTCAATTGACAAATCGAACTTTATGCGCTCCGGCTGGTACAAGTTTGAGTTATATGAAAACAACATACTCAGAGAGAAAAATAAAGTGCTTGTACCGAAAGATACTACTATTCGCTAATGAGACTACTGTCAAATACTTTTTCAAAACAGCTTTTCACCTGATATTTTACCTCCTCAATATCCGGATTGTAGCCAAGCTCTCTGGCAATGGAGGTCACCTGTTTGTCTGCAATTCCACAAGGGATGATATGATTAAAATAGTTTAAGTCAGTATTCACATTTAATGCAAAGCCATGCATAGTTATCCATCTGCTGCATCGTACACCCATAGCACAAATTTTCCTTTCTTTGCCTTTTACAAAAGGTTCAATCCACACACCCGTTTCACCAGGTGAACGTTCCCCTTTAATATGATAATAATCTAAAACCTGTATGATCAATTCCTCCAGATTACGCAGGTATTTACCAATATCCGTATAATATTTTTCAAGGTCCAGTATTGGATAACCAACAATTTGCCCGGGTCCATGAAAAGTAATATCGCCACCGCGATTGGTATGATAATATGCAATTCCTCTTTTGTCCATTTCTTCCTGTGTGAGTAATACATTGGACTCATGGCCACTTTTGCCAAGAGTATAAACTGGAGGATGCTCACAAAGCAAAAAGTAGTGCTGTGTAGGCGAAGCGGAAATGAGTGTTGTTTCGTTTTCACCGGAAGTTTGATCAGAACCGGGCTTATTTCGATTAGCAGCAGCGGCAACAGATTTAACCTGTACATTTTGCATTAATAATTTTTCCTGGTAATCCCAGGCTTCTTTGTAACTAATACGCCCAAGGTCTTGAAAAATAACTCGCTCCATGCGGCAAAGGTATCAGAAAAATGATGGGATTGAACAGCGATATTATTCATCTGAATAAAATTCTACTTTCAGCCACGAAGTAATTTTAAATGCACCCATTTTATGTCTCACACTGTTTATCTTTGCCGGATGCATTATGTATCTGCAGAAGGATTAGGAAAGTCTTATGGCGTAAAACCGCTTTTCAGCAATCTTAGTTTTCATATTGAAGAAGGTGATAAAATTGCCCTGGTTGCCCGCAACGGATATGGCAAATCTACCCTGTTGAAAATTATTTCAGGTAAAGAAGTACCAGAAGAAGGAAAAGTGTGGATACATAAAGATGTAACGGTTGCACTGTTTGAACAGGAACCGGTATTTTTTGAAGACCTCAGTATACTTGATAATATTTTTCATCATACCCATCCGGTAATCAATGCCATTAAAGCATTTGAAGCAGCAAGTGAATCGGAGAATAGCCAATTAGTGGCGGAAACTATTGTGAGGATGGATGAATTGGGTGCGTGGGATTTTGACAGCAAGGTAAAGCAGATATTTGGCAAACTGAATATACATCACCTGCAACAAACAGTAGGAAGTTTATCGGGAGGCCAGCGCAAACGTGTAGCACTTGCCAGGACACTTATAGACATTGGTTTTGAACACAAGCATGTATTACTAATTATGGACGAGCCTACCAATCATCTTGATGTAGAAACCGTGGAGTGGCTTGAACATTATCTGAACCAGGAAAAAGTTACCCTGTTACTGGTTACTCACGATCGCTATTTTCTTGATGATGTTTGCAATGAGATATGGGAGTTGGATGGAAGCGAACTATACATACACAAAGGTAATTACGAAAATTATATAGAAAAAAAAGCGGCACGTATAGAACAGCAGGGCGCCAGTATTGACAAAGCAAAAAATCTGTACAGGAAGGAACTGGAATGGATGCGTAAGCAACCCAGGGCCCGAACCACAAAATCTAAAAGCAGGATTGATGCCTTCAGTACTGTAGAGGCGAAAGCCAAAAAAAAGATGGAAGATAACCAGATTGAGCTTCAGGTAAAAATGAGCAGACTGGGCGGCAAAGTAGCCGAACTAAAGAAAGTGTACAAATCTTATGATGATAAAGTATTGCTGAAAGGCTTCGACTATACGTTTGCTAAGGGCGAAAGAATAGGTGTAGTGGGGAAAAATGGCGCAGGCAAATCAACTTTTTTAAATATCCTTCAGGAGATCGAAAAAGCCGATAGCGGGAAAGTAAACATTGGGGAAACAGTAGTATTTGGATATTATTCACAGGAGGGGCTGAATGTAAAAGAAGATAAACGGGTAATAGAATATGTGAAAGATATAGCAGAAAATTTCCCACTTGCCGGCGGCGGGTCGCTCAGCGCTGCCCAGTTCCTCCAGCTCTTTCTCTTCAATCCCGATCAGCAATATACATTTATTTCCAGGCTTAGCGGAGGAGAGAAAAAAAGACTGATGCTACTATCAGTACTTTACCGCAATCCCAATTTCCTGATACTTGATGAACCCACCAATGATCTTGACTTACCAACGCTTAGTGTTCTCGAAAACTTTCTGAATGAATACAAAGGATGTCTGCTCATTGTTTCGCACGACAGGTATTTTATGGACAGGCTTTGTGACCATCTCTTTGTTTTTGAAGGCAATGGTGTCATTCGTGATTTCCCGGGTAACTATTCGCAATACAGAGAATGGAAAAAAGAAGAGGAAGATATTAAAATTGAAGCCGAAAAGAAAAAAATAAAAAATACTGCATCTCTAACAATATTGTCTGATAAAATACAATCAAATACGGACACTGCAAAGAGAAAAGCTTCTTACAAGGAAAAAAGAGAATTTGAAATTTTGCAAAAAGAGATTGAAGAGCTGGAAAAAGAAAAAAACTCAATCCAGGAACAATTAAGCACAGGCACGATTCCTTACCAGCAACTGCAGGAACTTTTGAAGCGGATTACGGAATTAACTTCAATACTCGATGAAAAAGAAATGCGATGGCTGGAGCTCAGTGAATGGGTAGAAGTTTAAAAAAACTGGAGTCTACACTTCAAATGCAACCTTTAGTATAAAACCATTTCCGGGAGAAGTGATCATATCAATAGTTCCGTGATATAGTTCAATCCGGTTCCGGATGTTGCGCAATCCAAATCCATCATTATTCTCAACAGTAAGATCGGTACCCTTACCGTCATCTTTAATTATCAGTTCTACTTTCTCACCAGTCTTTTTAAAATTAATTTCTACATTCTTAGCTTCAGCATGTTTTATAATGTTGTTAAGCTGTTCCTGAACAATGCGGTACAACATTAGTTTGTGGCTTTCTGTCAAACCTTCTTCATTAAAGTCAACCATATCCACAATTACAGAAATATGCTGTACCCCGGATATAGCATCGGCAAGACTTGTAATAGATTGTTCGAGACCAAGTTCTGCAAGCAGGGGAGGTGATAAACTTTTAGACAGGTTTCTCAATTCTTCAATCACCTTGTCAATATACTCATTGCTTTTCTTAAGCAGTCCTTCCCTTATATTTTCGTTGGTTATAGAATGTTCTATATACAACTTCACTACACCCAATAACTGGTTTACATTATCGTGTAGTTCCTCTGCAAGTTTTTTTCGTTCTTTTTCCTGAGTGTCAAGCACAGTTCTGGCTAACTGTCGTCTGTAAATGACCTCTTTTTCTGCCAATTGTTTTTGCAGGTTTCGCTGTTCCGTAAAATCCTGCATCGAAACAATCAGTCGTATTGGTTCCCCTTCATTATTTCTAAGTATTGAGAAGCAATCGGCAATGATCTTATATTGACCGTCTTTCCCGGCAAACCTATATTCATTATTCAGGCTTGTAATATTAGGCAGCAGAAAAGCAGCATTGATTTTATCTAAAATTTTATCCTTATCGTCTGGATGAATATTTGCTTTCCACCACTCAAACCCTGATTCCAGATCATCATCGGTATAACCTAGAAGTGTTTTCACATTGTTGTTGTAATACAACTGTCCTGTTTTAATATTCCAATCCCATAACCCTTCCACTGTGGCTTTACCAAGAACAGTATAACGCACCAGGTTTTCTTTTAGCTCTTTATCACTTGAAATTTTTTCAGAAATGTCTTCAAAAATAATAAGATACGAGATTTCATCATCCTTGTTTTTAACCTGGATTATCGTTCCATTGCAGACCACCTTCATATTTTCTTTGGTAGTGATTCCAACGAGGTTAGTCATTTTCTCTAATTTTCCCGTTTTCAAAAGCGTATCCCAGTATTCCAGCTCTACATTATCATACTCCTTTACAAACAGGCTGTAATGCTGCATATCCAATTCCTCACGGGAATAGCCTACCATGTTACAAAAAGCAGGATTAGCATAAGTCAGTTTATTTTCTGCATTCATCTTTGCAATACCAATATTAATATTGTCAAGTATAACAGCAATTTCATTTTTATCAAAATCCAGTGCAGGCATAATATTAGTAGCGGTCAATTTTCTTTATTATTAAAAGTTAGAATGATAGCTGAACAAGTTTGGAATAAATCAAATTGTAATTCAAACTTCATTCACACTGGTAGAATGGTTATTTAAAGAACTCAAATTAATAACTTATTTTTTAATTTTAAGGAATATAATATTTATTGAAAATTTGTCACTTAAAAGATGCAGGAAGAAATATATACAGCTCAGGAATTTCTACCTAATAAAAAACCCGTTTTCGAAAAAGCTGCTCAAAACCGGAATATTTGGTTAAGAACGGGGGTGAGCCTTGTGCTTTATATCCTGGCATATTATATTTTCTTCCACCGTGATATAGCCTGGATTTTTATACTCACCATTGCAATCATATTGCATGAAGGCGGGCATTATATAGTAATGAAAATTTTCAGGTACAAAGATGTGTATATACTTTTTGTTCCATTTCTTGGGGCTTATGTTTCCGGCAGTCCTCAAAGGATATCTCAGAAACAACGTATCATTACCCTGCTTGCGGGGCCTTTACCCGGAATTGTTATTGGCATGATTTCCCTTTGGGTTTTCTTAAGTACTTCAGAAGTCGTTTATTACAAACTCTCTTTAATTTTTATACTTTTAAATGTTTTCAACCTGCTTCCTGTCTCACCTTTAGATGGCGGACAAATCCTGGAAAATCTTTTTGTGAAAACCGGCAAAGCTGTACAGCCTTATTTACTCATTGCTTCGGCAGTTTGTTTATTTTATATCGCTGTTGCATTACATAATTATATAATCATATTTTTTGTTTGGTTCATTGTTATTCGTTTCAGGAGTATCCAAAGGATTTCCGCTGTAAGAAAAGAACTTGATACAGCAAATATTGCTTACAATAAAAATTACGAGGAACTAAGTGATGATGAGTATATGATCATACGGAAAGCACTGATTATACATATTCCCGCATTAAAAGAATATGATCCCGAAAGGATTTCAGAAGAGGAGGATATCATAGTTTCGTATACTGGGAAAATACTTACAGGTTCCATAAATATGGATCTCAGCAAAAACCAAAAAAAATTAGTGCTAAGCTTATGGATCGGTTTTATATTTGTGCCGGTGGCCTTTTTCATTTATGCATCACCACATTTAACGTTGTAATCAATATACATGTTTCAAAACTATATCTTTACGGTTGCAGACCGGTTTCTAAAATATGTTCAGGTGGATACGCAGTCCGATCCACATTCCACAGATTTCCCGTCCACAGCAAAACAAAAAGCACTTTCCCGGATTTTGGTGGAAGAATTGCTTGCAATGGGTATTGCTGATGCATCGCTGGATGAGCACGGGTATGTATATGCGACGATTCCATCCAATACAAATAAAAAAGTTCCTGTTATCTGTTTCTGTTCGCATGTAGATACTTCTCCCGACTGCTCCGGAGCAGGTGTAAAGCCATTAATTCATAAAAATTACCAGGGAGAGGATATTGTATTGCCCCACGATACTCAGCAGGTGATCTCCATAAACGATCATCCATATTTGTCTTCCAGGAAAGGAGAGGATATTATCACAGCCTCCGGAACTACCCTGCTGGGTGCAGATGATAAATCGGGTGTGGCAGTTATCATGGACATGGCTAATTTCTTTTTGAATCATCCCGAAATAAAACATGGTACCATAAAAATATTATTTACACCCGATGAAGAGATTGGCAGGGGAGTGGATAAAGTGGATTTGAAACGTCTTGGTGCTGATTTTGGATACACACTGGATGGTAGTGAAAGAGGTGCTTTTGAAGATGAAACATTTTCTGCAGACAGTGTTACAATAACCATTACAGGGGTGAGTGCTCATCCGGGTTATGGGAAAAATAAACTTGTGAATGCTATTAAAGCCGCAGGAGCTTTACTTGAATGTTTACCTGCTCATGCTCTCTCGCCTGAAACCACTGAAAACAGGGAAGGGTTTGTACATCCGGTGTATATTAATGGTATTGCCGAAAAAGCAACGCTCCAGTTTATCATACGTGATTTTGTTACCGCCAAGCTGTATGAATATGAAGTTTTGCTACAGCAATATATAGATGAAACGATTAAAAAATTTCCGGGTGTAACTATTGCTATGGAGGTAAAAGAACAATATAGGAATATGAAGGAAGTGCTTGACCAGTATCCGCAAGTAAGCGAATATGCGCTGGAAGCCATCAGCCGGTCCGGAGTGCAGCCTGTCCGTACCAGCGCCAGGGGTGGCACAGACGGATCCCGCCTTTCGTTTATGGGCTTACCCTGTCCTAATATCTTTACAGGCGAAATGGCCTTTCACGGAAAGCATGAATACGTAAGTATTCAGGATATGCAAAAAAGTGTGGAAACCATTGTTCATCTTGCTATAATATGGGAAGAAAAGAGTTGAAGAAAATTTGAAATACTACCCAACCCCTCAACTCTTTTCCTAAACGATAGTTATTTCCATATACTGCGCAGATGATCTACACTCAGGGTTTTTATCTTGAATTTATCATCAGATGAAATTCCAATATCGGTATAATCAGAAGTTGGAAAGAAAATAGCAGTCATCACAGTATGTCCGTTATCAGCAAAAAGCTCCACTGAGGCATCATCTATAACCAAACAGATATTTGTGCTTTTATCAGTAATTAATCTCGGTGCAACAATTTTATTGCTGAAATCTTTCGAAAAATCAGTTTTACCCGATTGGCTCCTGTCAATAAAATATTGATTGGCCGATTTGTCGTAACCAATTACCAGTTTTTCACCGCTCGTATTTGATAATGTAATGTTGAAAGCCTTCAATTCATCAGCAGTAAGTTTTAATATTGCCGGTCCCTTAAGTTTACCCGCTTTTGCTGTGACGTTAATATTTTTTGCTTTTATGTTTTGGGCAGAATATGAAGTACTTTTAAGTTCTTCGATTTCTTTTACTGGTATAGAACTCACCTGGTATTTATCGCCAATTTTCTCAATTGCCAGTTCTCTTGCAATGGTATTAGCGCTTCTCCATTTTTCCGTGGGTACAATATTCGCGTATTTCCAGTTGCTCATCCAACCCAGGAAAACCTTCCTGTCGCCGGTATTTGACCAGGTGATGCCTGCGTAATTATCAGGACCATAGTCTATCCATTTGGTATCTGTTTCATTTGGGGTAAAGACATGCCCGTCAAATTTCCCGGTAAAGTATTGCGTTGCAGACCCTCCATTGGGACCACCGGGGTTGATGTTTACTATTAATACCCATACTTCTTCGCTGTTGTACGACAAAGGAAACAGATCAGGACATTCCCATACACCACCGTGCGCCCCCAGGTTTTTTCCAAACTCACTTTCCTTTGTCCAGTTCTTTAAGTCGGGTGATGAATAGAAAGTAATATGGTCTGACGTTGCCAGAGTCATGATCCACTTTTTTGCAGGGGCATACCAGGAGACTTTAGGATCGCGAAAATCGCGTATACCGGGATTGGGCAGTACCGGGTTGCCTTTATATTTTGTCCATGTTTTTCCTTCATCCAGGCTATAAGCAATACTTTGTGTTTCTATTTTTTCAAAGCCTTCCTTTTCCATAGCATGATTATGACTGGTATAAATGGCAATCATGGCATTGGCGCCAAAACCAGCAGTATTGTTTTTGTCAACTATAGCGCTGCCGGAAAAAATAGTGCCTAAAGCATCGGGATATAAGGCAATCGGTAATTCCTTCCAATGCACAAGATCATTGCTCACGGCGTGTCCCCAGTGCATAGGCCCCCAAACCGTAGAATCAGGGTTATACTGAAAGAACAAATGATATTTTCCATTCAGGTAAACCATCCCGTTGGGGTCGTTCATCCAGCCTTTTTTAGGCGAGAAATGGATTTGGAGACGATGGGGATCTGAATATGCAGGATCACTGGTTTGGCTTCGCACAGCCTGAAATACCAGAAGGCATATTGCCGGAACCAGAAAATTTATTTTAGTAAACATGATGTTCTGCTTAAATGAGTAGTTTAAATATATAAAAGTTTCACCTAATAGTGTTCAAACATAAAAACTAAGGGAGGTAATGAGTCTCCCTTAGTTATGATTAATTATATCCGGGATTTTGTTTGTATAATCCTTTGGTAAATGTTATTTCAGACTGAGGTATTGGCAGGTATTCATCCCTTCCTGCGGTAAAATGAGCTGTTGCAAGAAATGGTCTTCTGACTTTTTCAATTTCTATGTAGTCATTTAGCGTTTTCTCAGCTATACCCCATCTAACAAGATCAAAAAAACGTTCTCCCTCTGTTGCAAATTCAAGTCTTCTTTCCCACTGTAATGCTTTACGTGCATAAGCTTGTGTCCATCCCGTTGATGGGTATTCAGATATTTTATATTTGGACGGGAAAGTACCATCGGCCTTTTTCAGTCTGCCGGTACTTGCAGCAGCTCTATCACGAATTTGATTGATAAGCGGTAATGCTTTTTCCTGTTGTCCCAACTCTATATATGCTTCTGCCTGTATTAACAGTATATCATCGTAGCGCAAAATATCATAATTTTTAGCGCTCCCCATAAAAGGTCCGAGTTTGAAGTAAGAAGAACTGGTTGCTAATTGCTGGTTGCGCATAGTGTGAAAATTTCCATACACACCCGGGTCTCGCACCCAACTATTGCTGAAAGGTTTTGTATTGTCGTATTTATACGGATGTCCATCAATACCAACTGTATGATCAATTCGCGGGTCAACAGTTGCGGTATTAAGATCCGCAATAGTTTTATTAAAGGTTTCAAAATTGGGTAAACCATTGGCGTCTGTTGTATATGCATTAACCAGGTTTTGACTTGCTGCGTTAAATCCGCAGCATCCATACTGGGGAGCACCATGCGGGTAGTTTAATCCATCTTCAAAGTTCATTCGCCCGGCAGTTGTGCCATCATTAATGGTGAACTGTATAGCAAAAATTGATTCAGGTCCGTTTTCTGTTTCAGGCAAAAAGTTATCTGCTATATCGGCGCTTAAATGATATTTGCCGGAAGAAATAACCGATTGAGTTAATGCCACCACTTCCTGTAACCTGGATTGATTAATATTAAGTACATGATGAGTTTCATCCTGTTCATAAGCCTGATATAATCTTAGTTTGGCAAGATAGGCCTGTGCGGCATATTTATTTGCCCTTCCAATCTCGGCTTGTGTTTCTGGTAAATTGTCAATGGCGAATTGAAAGTCATCAGCAATTTTATTCCAGGACTCATCATTACTCAGATCATTGGAGACCTGCAGGATATCTTCAGCGGTCGCATTCTCATCAAAAATCGGGATGTTTTTGTAAAGCTGCTTCATAGTGAAATAACTATGCGCTCTAAGGAAACGCAATTCTCCCTGGCGCATTTTCTTTTGAGGATATACGCTTTCGTCAAGGTTGTTTACTGCACGTAGTGCTACATTGGCCCGTGAAATAGACTTAAACAAATTTTTCCAGGTACGCGATACAAAAGCATCAATGGTTGGTGTAACAAGATTATAATGCTCCATTGCGTCAATTTCACCGACATCACCGGTTCCACCACCGCCTTTGTAAGTGTCATCTGAGCGTACTGCTCCAAAAGCCCATTTGCTGTATATAGGGCCAATCATATCTCCGTTACCAATTGCAGCATAAGCCGCTGTTACCAATCCATCCACTGCAGTCGGCGATGTAAGATCAGAAGAAGATACCGCTCCACGTGGGGTATAGTCGAGTGCTTTTTTACATGCTGCAGAAAAAAACAACATGGATATTAAAGCTGGTATTAAAATATTTTTCATCGTATTATTTTTTAAGATTGATAAGTATTAAAATGAGGCATTAATTCCGAACGTAAATGTTTTAGGAATAGGTACCGGATCAAGATCTATCCTTTCTGGATCAGGACTTTGATATTGTTTGCTCTTAAACCAGAACAGATTTTCTCCCATTGCATAAAAGCGTAATCTGGAAAAGAATCCGTCTGTAGTTAAATTATAAGCAAGTTGTATGTTGCGCATCTTGAAATAAGAAGTACTAACAATGAAATAGTCAGAAGTACGACCTTCATTATTATTATCTTTCAAAGTAAGTGCAGGTATATTGGTATTCTTGTTTTGCTGAGTCCATCCATTGAACACGCCCGGTCCAACATTTTCCCTGCTTTTCATCAGGTTGTTGAATAAAGTATATACATCAAAGCCCTTACGTCCTGCTACACCTGAACCAAATATGGAAAGGTCAAATTTTTTGAAACTGAGATCAATCCTTGCTCCATACTCTAATTTAGGTAAGGTTGTGCCAATCCAGGTTCTGTCGAGATCGCTGATAACACCATCTTTATTATCATCCACATAACGTATTCTTCCCGGCCCAGCACCAATCTGCTCAGGGGCAGCGTCAACTTCAGCCTGTGATTGAAAAAGTCCTGCTGTTTTATATCCAAAAATGTCAAACTGAGAATGTCCGATAATTGTATTTCTGAGATTACCTGCATAAGCCGGCCTTACATCTTCTGGCAACTCAGTAATTTTATCTCTGAAATGAGCGAAGTTGAGCTGCACATTATATGAGAAATTACCAGTGTGTTCTCCTCTGTAGCCAATTACAAATTCCCAGCCGCGGTTACTTTTTGATGCACCATTAACTGCTTTTTGTTGTCCTTCTCCTAATGCAGATGCTACCGGGGGAACAATTAGTATACCACTTGTTTTCCTGCTGAAATAATCAAATGATCCGAAAATCCTGTTGTCAAGTAACGCAAAATCTAACCCTGCGTTTATTTCATCGGTAGTCTCCCATTTTAATGCAGGATTGGCTGCCTGTGTTTGCACAAAACCTGAAGGAAGGGTGCCCGTGTTAGCACCGGATAATGAATAGGCAGTACCAATATTCATATACTGTTCCCAAAAGCCCGGTGTTAACTGGTTTTGTGTTGTACCATATCTCGCATAGTACAAAGGGAACCTTGCCAAATCGCCTATCTGCTGGTTACCTACACGACCAACACCTAACCTTAGTTTTAATTCAGAAAATACTTTACTGTGGGCCATAAAATTTTCCCGGTCAATTCTCCAGCCTACAGATGCAGCCGGGAAAATACCATATTGATTGTCGGCTCCAAAACGGGAGGACCCGTCGCGTCTAACAGTAACTGCCAATAAGTATTTATCTGAATAACTATAATCTATACGGCCAAATTGAGAAAATAACCGGTTGCCTGTATAGTCGCCGAAAAGGGTAGTATTGCCTGTACCGGAACTTAAGGTAAAGTAATCTTCTGTTTGTATAGCGAACCCTTCTTTTTTGGAGAAACGTGTTTCAAGGTCTGTTCTTATATACTCGGTACCTGCGAGGAACTTGAATTTGTGATTATCTAAGTTAAGATTATAACGAAGAGTATTTGAAAAAGTAACACTTAAATAATGGTTCTCATCAAATGTTAAGCTATTAGTAGTGCGGCTCAATGCACCTTCAGTAAATGTTGGCGCTATTACTTTACTCTTAAATCTTGCATCGTCTGCTCCAATAGTAGTTTTAAAAAACAGGTTTTTTACAGGCTGTATTTCCGCAAATATGCTCCCGAAAGTACTTAACCGGTTGGCGTTGTTCCAACGGGCAATGTATTGCATGTGCAAGGGGTTGTTCCGGTCTGAATACCCGGCACCCAACGGCCCGGCATAAGTTATCCCATCTTTTTGAAATACGGGAATCGTTGGGGCTAATGTTACCGCAAGAAAAGTAGTAGTGGCGCCGCCGATATCTCTTGCTGTAAGCGTTTCATCTGAGTTTGCCATATTCAGTGTCATACCAAATGTTAGCCTGTTATTGAATGCCCTGGTGATTGCATTAATGCCGACATTCAAACGCTGGTATCCTGTATATCTAAGCATACCTGTGTTTTTGATATGACCCAGAGATATTTCGAGTGATGAGTTTTTATTTCCTACTGATGCTACCAAAGAGTTGTTGGTAACAATACCTGTTTTATACATTACAGATTGCCAATCGGTATTTCCAACAGGAGTATTCTGGTCCCCACCAACAAAAGGTTTTGGCGTAACACTTGTCAGCACAGGGTTGTCAAAATCGTTGTTCCAGTTAAAATCGTAAATTTCTCCGTAAGCATCTGCCGGGTTTTGCCTGTCATTTACAGATGCCTGCCATAGTGCTTTACCTCTGTCAACCGTGTTCAACATTGTAAAACGCATTGACTTTTCAGACTGGGCTGAAAAACTTGTATTAAACTGGAATTTTAGTTTACCATCAGTATTGCCGCCATTTTTAGTGGTAACTATAATTACTCCGTTTGATGCACGGGAACCGTATATGGATTCTGAAGATGCATCTTTCAATATCTGCACTGAAGCAATACTTGCAGGATTGATATTTTGAAATACCTCAGGTCTTGAGGTAGGTACACCATCTATAATATACAACGGGTCGTTATTGCCGAGTGTATTAGCTCCTCTTATCAAGATTCTGCTGTTAGAGCCATTGGGAGACCCGTCTTTTTCAATATACAAACCTGCTACACGCCCCTGCAGCGCCTGCATGGTATTACCAGACGAGTTGTTTTTTACAGGGTTAAGATCTACAACAGCCACGGATCCTGTCAGATCCTGTTTTCGTTGCGTTGAATACCCTACAATCACAATCTGCTCACCTTCTTTTGCAGCAGATTCCATCTGCACAGAAAGTTCAGCAACATCTGTAACTTTCACCGACAGCGGTTTCATACCCACATAAGTAAACACTAATGTTTCGCCTGGTGAAACTCTAATAGAAAATTTCCCGGATAAATCGGTAGATGTGGCATTGTTACCTCCGGTAACAGTTACACCTGCAAGAGGCGACCCATCTGCTTTACTGGTCACCACACCTTTTACCTCTTTTTGCTGTGCATAGCAAAAAACGGATAAGAAAAGGCAAATCAGAGTCATGTACTTTTTCATACTTCTATCGTTTTTAGTTTTGATTGATAACATACATTTGGAATTAAGCATTTATGGAAGATTTTGACAGAATAAAACTTTGAATATCATTCACTGTATACGAAGGGCAACCGCCGGTTTGTGTTGCTACAAAAGCGCCCAGTGCGGAGGCAAACTGCAAAGCCTGCTCTGGTTTGTTGTGATTGATAATACTGTTCAGGTAACCTGCCACAAAACTGTCGCCGCTACCTATAGTATCAGCTACCGTTACACGATACCCCTCTTGATAAAAAAAATTGTCATTACTGTTAAGAATAGCGCCTTTAGCGCCCCGGGTAATAATAATCACCGGTATATCGAAGCGGTTTTGCAGAAACCTGACCTTGTCTTCAATGGTTTTGAAATTAATATACCATCCTGCAATGGTATCCAGTTCTTCTTCATTCATCTTTAGTATATCCGCTTTGTTGAGTTGATATTCCAGTGTTGCCTGAGTAACAAAAGGTGGACGAAGGTTTACGTCTAAAACTCTTGTTGCAGGGATGTCGAGCAGGTTAAATAAAGTGTTCCTGGAAACAGTGCTTCTTGTGATGAGGCTGCCAAAAATAAGATAACCTGCATTTTTTACGAGTAACTCGTGTGCAGGTTTAAGCTCAATGAAGTCCCATGCTGCGCCTTCTTTAATCTGGTATTGCATATCACCTGCTGCATTGGGTTGTGCTAATACGATACCGGTAGGATGCGATTCATCTACCTGCAAATAATCAAGGTTAACTTTTTTCTTTTCAAGTATCGCTTTTAGTTCCTGTCCCCGCAAATCATTACCTATTCTCGAAATAAGTGTAGCAGGTTGATCGAGTGTAGTCAGATGATACGCCACATTCATAGGAGAACCACCCGCTTTTACTTCATTAGGCAATACATCAAACAACACTTCACCAAAACAAACGCAAGTAAAATTCATATAAAGATTTTTAATGTAATACAAGATTGGTTTCAAGCTCTTCCAGGGATTTGCCCTTTGTTTCGGGCATATATTTTATTACGAAACCTAATTGCAGTATCATCATAGCACAGAAGAAAAAGAAAATGATACCTTCTCCCAGGTTTTCGCTGATAACAGGAAAAATGAAAGTGATAATGGTTGCCATCACCCAATGGGTAAGACTTCCGAGTGTTTGACCTTTTGCCCTTACTGTATTGGGGAATATTTCTGAAATAAATACCCAGATACAAGCTCCCTGCGACATAGCAAAGAATGCTATATAGGCTAATAATAAGACAACAATGGCATAAGGATCGGACAAAGGATTTATAAACAGATAGGCTACGATACCAAGTGTAACAATTAATCCTATTGTGCCGGTGAGCATAAGTTTGCGTCTGCCGAACCTGTCTATTAAACTTAATGCCAGCAATGTAAACAGGAGGTTTACGGAACCTATAGCAACGCTTGACAGTAGGGAAGAATTAGTTCCTAAACCAGAAGATTCAAAAATGCGGGGTGCATAATATATAATGGCATTAATACCGGATACCTGGTTGAATATAGCAAATGCTACTGCCAGAAAGATAGGCAGTTTATATTTCTTTGAAAACAGGCTTTCCTGCTTTTTGTTTTTATTTTCTTCATTGGTTTTTAAAATGCTGGCAATTTCCTCCTCGTATTTTTCAGGATCTATGATGCGGAGCGTTTTTTTTGCTTCACCAATATTTTTATTGTGCAGTATCAACCAGCGCGGACTTTCAGGAACAAAACGTAACAACATAAGAAACAAAAAAGAAGGTATTGACATAATGCCAAGCATCAGACGCCATGAATGATCTCCGGTAGATATGCCAATAAGGTAGTTGGAGAGATAGGAGATTAAAATACCGGTTACTACATTGAACTGGAACAATGCTACAAGCCTGCCCCGATTTTTAGCTGACGATATTTCCGATATATAAATAGGTGCAGTTACTGATGAAGCCCCTACACCCAATCCACCCATAAATCGGAAAAATAGAAATACCGCCCAGTTAGTAGCTAATGAAGTAAATACTGATGATGTAAGAAACAAAACAGCGATAATAACCAATGTTTTTTTACGTCCCAGCTTATCGGATGGCAAACTACCTAATGCGGCACCTA
Organism: Bacteroidota bacterium; assembly: GCA_018268105.1. Taxonomy (GTDB): domain Bacteria; phylum Bacteroidota; class Bacteroidia; order Chitinophagales; family Chitinophagaceae; genus Agriterribacter. The sequence goes on from JAFDXG010000032.1 coordinate 28,842, forward strand.
TTACTGTACCAAAAAGGGCAACAGACATCGTAATCCCATGTTGAAAAGAAGAAAGTTGCCAATAAGATTGAATAGATTTTTCTGCGCCGGAAATTACAGCAGTATCAAAGCCAAAGAGAAAGCCGCCGAGGGCAACAACAATACTCCAGAATAGTAGTGGTCTTTTCATTATAACAATCGTTAAAAAGTTTAAAACTGAAACCAAATCTATAATGGAGTACCCCGTTTTGAAGTTCGATTTTGTTACAAATTGTTTTGAATATAAAATTTTGTTTACTTGCAAATAAATGACTGATATCCAATTACCTGGATAATCAGAGAAAATCTGAAAAGCAATAGAATACTAAATTTGTATCAGGTTCTTTTAATTTTGTATCGTTTACTTTTGCTTTGCAGGTATTGGAGCAACAAAACCAGTCAACTGAAGTCAAAAAGGAGAAGTCTAAGTTCTGTTATATTGCTTTTTATGAGACTTGAATCAAAACCATTCTTAATAATATTCACTGCTATTGCTTTACTGATTCTGTTTTCCTGTAATTCAAAACCAGGACCAACCTATAAAATAGGTATTTCCCAGTTAGGCGAAGCTGATGAGTGGAGAAAGGATATGAAAGAAAATCTCTACCGGGAGTTAGTTTTCTATCCTCATATTAAAGCAATTTACAAGCAGGCTGACTACAGCAGCGAAAAGCAGGTGTCTCAAATTAAAGAATTAATGCGGGAAGGTATTGATCTGTTGATTGTATGCCCTTATGAAGCAGCGCCACTAACACCGGTTGTTGAGGAAGCATATAATAAAGGTATTAAGGTTGTTATAGTAGACCGGAACATTAATTCAGAAGCATATAATAGTTATATAGGTGCAGACAACCGTCAGGTTGGTTATATTGCGGGCACTTATGCTGCTTCTTATTTGAATAAGAAAGGGAATATTGTTGAGATAACAGGGTTACAAACTTCAACACCTGCAAGAGAGAGAGAAAAAGGGTTTGCAGAAGCTTTGGAAAAATATTCTGGTATTACACTTAAAAAAGTAATCAGTGGTGACTGGCTTGAGGGAAGTGTGGAAAGGCAATTGCCACCATTAATAGAAACGCTAAAAAATGTGCAGTTGATTTTTGCACATAATGATGTTATGGCACGAACCGCAGTAAGGATATGTAAAGCTGCCGGTTTGACTCAAATAAAGATCATCGGGGTAGATGCATTGCCCGGTACGGGATTGAGTCTTGTAGAAGATCACACCCTGCTGGCATCGGTACTATATCCTACAGGGGGTAGCGAAGCTATACGCATTGCCGATAAATTGTTGCACAATGAAAATGTGCCAAGAAGAAATATACTGGAAACTATAGTAGTAGATAGTACCAATGCAACTATGCTCCTGCAGCAAGCCAATAAAATTACTGAGCAGCAAAAAAATATTGTTCGTCAGCAACATTTAATTGGAGAACAAACTAAGACATTCAGAACCCAGCGCAACATGATCTTTGTTTTGTTAAGTTCTCTTGCATTATCATTGTTGCTGGCAGGGCTACTTGTCTATTTGCGCAGAAAAAATCTCAGGGCTAATAAAAAGTTGCAATCGCAAAATGAAGAAATATCCGCACAGAGCCGGCAGATCATTCAAATGGCTGACGAGGCAAAAGTAGCGAATGAAGAAAAATTAAATTTCTTCACTAATATATCCCATGAGCTTAAAACACCGCTAACTCTTATTTTGGCGCCCGCAGAAGAAGCATTGCACAATCCAAAACTTTCGGTTACCGGTCGCAACCAGTTCGGACTGATTAAAAAAAGTGCTACCCGTCTGTTGCTGCTCGTAAACCAGTTGATGGATTTCAGAAAACTGGAGTTAAACAAAATGAAACTGGAGTTACAGGAAACTGACCTGGTAGTTTTTTTGCAGGATATTATACAGGCCTTTAGCGGTTTTGCGAAACAACACCATATTGATTGCAGGATGATTACCAAAGAGGCAGCACTTTCCGTGTGGATAGATCCCGAAAAAATTGAGAAAGTATTTTTCAATATACTTTCCAATGCATTTAAATTTACCGGGGACGAAGGTTTTATACATGTATTCATCGAGAAGGATGGCTTGAAAAATGAAGCAATTATAAGTATACAGGATTCAGGGACAGGTATTGGCAAAGAAGAACAGGGACATGTTTTTGAGATGTTTTACCAGGCGGGTTATAACAATAATAAAGGATCAGGCTTAGGACTTGCACTATCCAAAGAACTGATTGATCTGCATAAAGGAAAAATATCGGTAGAAAGCGAAAAAGATAAAGGCGCAAGATTTACCGTTTGCTTAAAACTTGGCAATCAACATTTCAGCGAAGAGCAGATTCATACTGCAAAACAGGCATACAGCAGTAAGGTAAGCACATGGATTGAAAACTATTATTCCCCCGAAACGCAAATACATCTTGATTTAACTGTGGAAAATGATAATGCTTTTCTTACTGAAAAAGGGAAGCGCACCGTGTTGATTGTGGAAGACCATGCTGATTTGAGGGATTTTTTAACGCAGCGTTTATCTTCTCAGTATTATGTTGTGACGGCGAATGATGGTGCAGAAGGGATACAAAAAGTGTTTGATGAGGTTCCTGATATTATAATTAGCGATGTGATGATGCCTAAGAAAGATGGTATTTCACTCACGAAGACATTGAAAGATGATATACGCACCCGGCATATCCCCGTAATACTATTAACGGCCAAAACTACAGAAGATAACCAGATGCAGGGGATATCCGCTCATGCTGATGCTTACATAACCAAACCTTTTAATTTTGATATACTTGAAGGAACAGTGAACAGCTTACTTCAAAACAGGGTTAAATTGCAGGAGCATTATTCAACTGAAATATCTCCGGATATCAATGGGGGAGTTAATAAAAAATCTGACCGTTCATTTCTTGCGCAATTAAATGCCATCATAGAGCAAAATATTTCGAATGAAGATTTTTCAGTTGAAGATATTTGTCTTGAGATGCATATCTCACGTATACAGCTATACCGCAAGACTAAACAACTGCTTGACACCAGTGTAAACGATCATATTCTTAACATGCGCATACAACGTGCTAAATATCACCTTCAAAATGAAGATATTTCTATATCAGATGTGGCAACCCGTACCGGTTTCTCTACCGCATCTTATTTCTCCACAGCGTTTAAAAAACTGGTAAACGAAAGCCCGAAAGGTTACAGGGAAAGGTTCAGGTGAATATTCTTTTAAATAAATCAATTTGTCTTTGCCTAACCCTTATTAAATGTAAATAGGGTAATAAGGTTTTTTATATGTTATTATACAACTCTACTAAGGTTATAAGGTTTACTAATATGGATATTCTAACCAATGCATCCATCACTTCCACTGCCCTGGTTCGTGTCTCCACTGCCCTGGTTTGTGTCTCACGAACCAGCTAATCTGTTATTCTGCTTCTGACGATACGAAACGGATATTTAGAATTAAATACAGATTGCGGAGGAAGATATACCAGTTTGATGAAGGCGTCAAAGAAAACTCTACTGGGCTTTTACAATACTGTTGAATATTAAATCGAGCTACTGTTTATATTTCAGAGCCAGATTTGCGAGAGAAGAGACCCAACGTTGTCTGGTATATTTCGTAGAATTCTGCCTGCTTATCCCATATTAGCCAAAACAGACTCGGCTGATAAATTATATACAAATTAATCAACTTGTTCGCCGCGTCCCCTTTAGCTATGAATTAATCAGCAGCTTTGATTTATGAAGGAGAAGTTGTGGCGATGGAAGGGTTCAGGGAAAGGTTCAGGTGAATAAATTTATTCATTTTCAGGCAGAGCATTAATATCCGAAAGCAAATCACGAAGACGCAACTGTATAGTTTCCCATACGATCATCCAATAACAGAGAAATAGTTCTTTCAGACACGGATAAGATTTTTTTCTACGTAGGGAAGGTATTTTTCTTTAATGCCTTTGCGGGATACCAAATCTATTTTATTATGAAATGTATCTTCTAACTCGTGGGCAAGCCGGATATATTTGAATCCGTCTATGTTGTCGTGAAAATCAACGAGTATATCAATATCGCTATCTTCATTGAAATCCCCCCTTGCAAAGGAACCAAACAACCCCAACTCCGAAATAGGATAGTGTGTTTGCAATTCCGCTTTTTTGGCAGACAATATCTCCAATATTTCGGCAGTGTTGTACATGTCACAAATTTAAAAAAACACTATCAAAATTTAATACCTTCTCCCAACTTTCCCGCTTATCAGTATACATCTGTGAAAATAACGACCTACATACAATTCCTCGGAAAGGAATACTTAAAAAGTTTACTACTCAACTCATCATCCCTTCTCCACTTCCATATAGCTTTCTACCGGCTCGCAGGTGCATACAAGGTTGCGGTCGCCATACGTATTATTCACTCTTGAAACGCTGGGCCAAAATTTATTTTGAGTCACATAAGCCAGCGGGAAAGCAGCCTCCTGTCGGGTGTAGGAATGTGTCCATTCATTGGCACATACTACCTGCATGGTATGGGGTGCATTTTGCAGCGGGTTGTCTGCCTTATCAGACTTTCCTTCTTCAATAGCTTTAATTTCGTGATAAATACTGATCATGGCATCGCAAAAACGATCAAGCTCTGCTTTTGACTCACTTTCGGTAGGTTCAATCATTACTGTGCCTGGTACGGGAAAGCTCAATGTTGGGGCATGAAACCCGTAGTCCATCAATCGTTTTGCCACATCCTCAGCTTCAATACCAGTCTGACTTTTAAATGGCCGTATATCTACAATAAATTCATGCGCACAGGTACCGTTGCTGCCTAAGTATAATATATCGTAATATTTTTCCAATCTTGCCCTCATATAATTGGCGTTCAGTATGGCATATTCAGTAGCGGCTTTTACGCCATCGGCACCAAGCATGCGTAAATACCCGTAACTTATCAGTAGTATAGATGCAGAGCCGTAAGGTGCTGCACTTACTGCATGGTATTGCGTATGACCGTTGCTGTTATCTGAAGCCCTGACAGCTATATGCGAAGGTAAATAAGGTGTCAGATGCTCTTTTACACAAATAGGTCCTACACCCGGGCCGCCGCCACCGTGTGGTATTGCAAATGTTTTATGCAGGTTCAGATGACATACATCAGCTCCGATTTCTCCAGGTGAGGTGAGCCCGCTCTGTGCGTTCATATTAGCGCCATCCATATATACCTGTCCGCCGTTGTCATGTATTATCCGGCAAATTTCTTTAATACTTTCTTCAAAAACCCCGTGAGTAGAAGGGTAAGTAACCATCAGTGCAGCCAGAGAAGATGCATATTGTTCAGCTTTTGTTTTTAAATCGGCTACATCAATATGACCCTCGTTATCGCTTTTGATTACTATCACTTTTAGTCCGGCCAGTACTGCAGATGCAGGATTAGTTCCATGGGCCGAAATAGGAATCAGTACTATATTTCTGTGCGATTCACCTTTTGCTTTATGAAAATTTCTGATAGTGAGCAGTCCGGCAAATTCGCCCTGTGCGCCACTGTTGGGCTGCAGGCTGCAGGCATCAAGACCTGTGATTGTGCAAAGATATTTACTCAATTCGTCAATGATTTGCCGGTATCCTTTTGTTTGATCCAGAGGGGCGAAAGGATGAATAAGTGCAAACTCAGGCCAGCTTACCGGTATCATTTCAGAGGCTGCATTCAGTTTCATGGTACAGCTCCCCAATGATATCATGGAAGTAACAAGTGACAGATCTTTGTTTTCAAGAAACCTGATATACCGCATCATTTCTGTTTCACTATGATGTGTATTAAATACAGGATGAGTAAGGAAAACAGATTGTCTTAATGCTGAAACAGGTATATTTTCAACAACCTGTTCATCACTGAATGTTACAGAGGCGCCGGTTTGTCCGGAAGCTTCTGCAAACACATACAGTAAATCTAGCACATCTTTCTGTGAAGTAGTTTCATCAACCGTTATACCTATAAAGCTGTTATTAAAATAACGAAAATTGATCTCCCGTGACTCTGCAATTTTTCTAATGGCAGCAATATTATTTGCCTGTACTTTTATAGTGTCAAAATAATAACGATTGACATTAGTATATCCCAGATCGGCCAATCCTTCAGAAAGTGTTTTCGCCAGCAATGTTATTCGGGTAGCAATGTTTTTTAATCCCTGCGGGCCATGATATACTGCGTACATTGCCGCCATATTTGCCAACAGCGCCTGGGCAGTACAAATATTTGAAGTAGCTTTTTCCCTTTTTATATGTTGTTCCCTGGTCTGTAATGCCATGCGTAAGGCCCTGTTACCCTGCGCATCTACACTCACTCCAATAATACGACCAGGCATCCCTCTTTTGAATTCTTCTTTGGTTGCAAAGTAAGCGGCATGGGGACCACCAAAACCCATTGGCACACCAAATCGCTGGGCTGAGCCAACAGCTACATCAGCACCGGTTTCGCCAGGGCTGGTAAGCAGGGTGAGCGCCAATATATCGGCAATCATTACCACATACCCATTTTGCTTATGTATATCATCAATAAAACCACGGTAATCTTCAATACTGCCATTGCCATTGGGATACTGTACTATGGCGCCAAAATAACTGTCATCCACAGATGCAGTTTTATAATCACCAATTACAAGTTCAATACCTATAGGCTCGGCACGTGTTGCCAGTACATCAAGTGTTTGAGGAAATATTTCCTGGTCAACAAAAAACCTGGGCTTGTCAATTTTATCAGTTTTGTTGACATGATGAAACAGCATTGCCATTGCTTCAGCGGCGGCTGTTCCTTCATCCAGCAGAGAGGCATTTGCGAAAGGTAAACCTGTAAGGTCAGCTACCAGGGTTTGGAAATTCAGGAGGCTCTCGAGTCGTCCCTGCGATATCTCTGCCTGGTATGGAGTATACTGAGTGTACCAGCCCGGATTTTCAAAGACATTTCTTAAAATGACGGAAGGGGTAATTGTACCATAATACCCTTGCCCTAAGTAATTTTTAAATAACTTATTCTTGCGGGCTATTTGTTTTAATTCATGGAGGTATTCAAACTCATGCTGAGCGGCAGGGAGTGCCAATGGATGATTGATACGGATAGATGAAGGAATAGTTCTGTCTATTAATTCTTTCAACGATGAAACCCCAATAGTATCCAGCATTTCCTTTGATTCGGTAGAATTTGGGCCAATATGCCTGCTGCGAAATTCACCAGACTGTGACTCTAATACGCTCATATATTAAGTAGAATGTTTATGCTTTAAAAAAGTCGGGCAAAGTTACGTGGAAAGCAGCAGATATAAAATCAATGTGCACTGTATTCAAAATGATGTGGATAAGCAGTCCCGTACATTCGTTTTTAACTAGCCATAGGGGGTAAATTGCATATAAAATGTATTTATCTAACCGGCTATACTTTTTTATCAGAATTTCCCATAGCCGGCTGCACCAAAACCGGATGTCTGCCTGTTGATTTTTCATTTTCCTGAGTCAATCCTGCTTCCTGTTGCCGCATTTCTTCGCTGGTTTGGCGGCTTCCATCATGGCTCCAGCCGGGAGGACCAAAAATATAACCTATACGTTCGCGCCAGCTAATATCTTTTCTTCGGATATCCCCCCATATACTTTGCCATTCATGAAAGATAATAGTGCCAATATTAACTTTTTCAACAGGCTTTGTCAACCCATACCTGATAGGTTCATATTCACTTTCTGCTAATTCGGCCTGAAAGGTTCCAAACATTTTATCCCAGATGATAAGAAACATACCCATGTTCTTATCAAGGTATTTTGGGTTGGACGCATGATGCACACGATGATGGGAGGGGGTGACCAGGAAGTATTCAAGCCATCCCATTTTACGGATAAGTTTTGTGTGCACAAGAATGCCCCATATCTGGGTGGCTGAATATATGAAAGCGATATCTATTGGACTGAACCCCAACAATGCCAGTGGAATAAAATAAAAAAAACGATACAGCGGTTGAAATACTGATGAACGAAAGCCAACCGTAAAATTGAGGTATTCCGAGGAATGATGAGTAACATGTACTGCCCAAAATAACCTGATCTCATGGTCGAAGCGATGCAGCCAGTAATAGAGAAAATCCTCCAGTATGATTAGCAATACCCAATATACTACTACATTACTGAAGGAAATAATCTGATGTCTGTAAAAATAATCGAGAATAACCAGGTACACGGCACGAAACAGAAGATCAATAGCACCATTCAAAATCATCAGGTAGATATTGGTAAAAGTATCTTTCCAGGAGTATAATGTCCGGTGCCTGTAATTACTCAAAAGCAATTCAATACCAATTATAAAAATATAAAATGGTGTACTTATCAGTATTAAAATTTGTTCACGTACAGAATCCATAGTTGATTTTGAGAATTTGATATAAAAAAACTGAAGATAGAAGAGTAGGAACACTCATTCTGTCATCAGTCGTTTTACCAATGAGAAAATTTAATAAACTGCGAAATTAAACATAATGGAATAATTCTTGTGTAAATTGCGGCATTACTTAACAGCTAATTAAGTTTTATGGAGGAAGAAGTGATTAGTGCGGCATTTGTATCCGGCGAATGGAAAGATAAACAATGGCAGAAAAAAGCTGCAGACAGGTATAAACAATATGCGCGTTTTTTGCAAAGGCCTGAAAAGAAAAAAATATTGAAACAATTACCGGAACTGCACGACGAGGCTTTTTCTCATATTGACTGTCTGAACTGCGCTGCATGTTGTAAAAATTATTCTCCCCGGTTTAAAACGCCTGATATAAAACGTATAAGCAAACATTTGAAGCTGAAAGAAAGTGTATTTATTGATACTTATTTGCGGCTTGATGAAGATGGCGATTACGTGGTGAAGCAGACTCCCTGCCCTTTTTTGGGAACAGATAATCGTTGCAGTATTTATAATATTCGTCCTTCGGATTGTGCCCGATTTCCTTATACCGATGAAGATGTGCTGATCAATCGCGCCGGCATAACGCTAAAAAATTCCTCTTTTTGTCCCGCAGTTTTTTATGTAATGGAACGGCTTTTAGCGTTGAAATGATTAACTTTGCAAAGTTCAGTGCAAATACGATTTTTTATCACTGCATTACTGTAATCCGTTCCATTTCACAGTGTACATATTCTAAGACCGGCAAGATACACCAGGACAAAGATTTCATTCTATTTACAAAAAATGAGCTTGTTTTATTACAGGTATCATTTGCATTAAAAAAGCAACTATAATAAATGTATGGGGCATTTACCAAAATTAATAGCAGATCTGGCGCTAATATTAGGGGCAGGAACAGTAACTACTTTATTATTCCGGCGACTTAAACAACCCTTGGTTTTAGGTTATATTATTGCCGGATTTTTGGTTGGTCCTCATATATCTGTATTCCCTACAGTAGCCGATAAAGAAAATATCAAAACATTTGCCGAGATGGGCGTTATCTTTTTGCTGTTCAGTCTCGGATTAGAGTTCAGCTTCAAAAAACTTCTTCGTGTAGGCGGGGCAGCATCCATAACAGCTACTGTGGAAATTATTGTAATACTGATACTGGGTTATGCTGTAGGCAGATGGATGAACTGGTCTTTTATGGATAGTCTTTTTCTGGGGGGGCTGCTGGCAAGTTCATCTACCACAATAATCATTCGGGCATTTTCTGAATTGGGGATTAAAAGACAACGATTTGCAGGTATTGTATTTGGTGTACTCATTGTAGAAGATATCGTGGTCATATTATTGATGGTATTGCTATCCACTATGGCCGTTACCCAACAATTTAACGGAACGGAGATGATATATTCTGTACTGAAATTATTGTTTTTTTTAACGGTATGGTTTCTAGCGGGTATATTTCTGTTACCGAGTTTTTTAAGACGATCGAGTAAGATTCTTGATGAAGAAACGCTGCTGATACTTTCCATTGGGCTTTGTCTTGGTATGGTGGTACTGGCTACAGAAATTGGATTTTCGGCAGAGCTTGGGGCATTTGTAATGGGTTCAATACTGGCGGAAACAACTTCGGCAGAAAAAATTGAACATATCCTAAAACCTGTGAAGGATCTTTTTGGCGCAGTGTTCTTCGTATCTATAGGGATGATGATAGACCCTGCTGCCATTTTTGAACACCGGATGGCTATTCTCTGGGTAACTCTGATCACTATATTTGGAAAACTTTTTGCCACAACATTAGGTGCATTATTGTCGGGTCAACCCCTAAAACAATCTATACAGGTGGGGATGAGTATGGCACAAATCGGTGAATTTGCTTTTATCGTGGCCACATTGGGTATAACACTTAAAGTAACCAGCGACTTCCTGTTCCCGGTAGCTGTAGGCGCTTCGGCCATCACTACTTTCACAACACCCTATTTTATTAAATATTCTGAATCTGTTTATAATTTAATCAGTCGTTTTATACCACCCCGGTTATTAAATATGCTTAACAGATATTCTGCCGGCGCTCAGAATATACAGGCAGAAAGTGAATGGAAAATTGTACTTAAATCTTATGCTATGATTATAGGTACCAATGCTTTTATTATTATTGCCTTGGTGCTTGCTTCTTTTACATTTTTATATCCTTTTTTTCATGAAAAATTTGATAACCTTGCTTTGGCTAACATCCTTTTTCTTATAGTAACTTTTGCTGTTATCTCGCCCTTTATGTGGGCGTTGATGGCCCGTAAACCTAATAATTCCGCATACAAAACATTGTGGCTCGACAAGAAATATAATCATGGTCCTTTGTTGGTACTTGAAATAAGCAGGGTACTTGTAGCGGTATTGCTGGTGGGGTTACTTGTTGACCGGATGTATTCCGGAAGGGTAGCATTCCTGGTAATAGTTCCGGTAGCATTGATCGTAATGTTTATTTTTTCAAAAAAAATTCAAAAATTTTACAACCGTATTCATACGCGATTTCTTGACAATCTGAATGAACGTGAAATAGAAGCCACCACTGTAAAAGGGGATCCCAATGCTGCTCTCTCACCATGGGATGCCCACCTTGCAGATTTTGAAGTGAGTCCCAATGCAACCTTTATAGGACTGCCATTAGTTGATCTGGCCTGGCGCGAACAATATGGTATCAATATCGCTTATATCAAAAGAGGAGAAAGGATGATTTATGCCCCCTCAGCAAAGGAACGACTGTATCCAATGGATGAACTTGGTGTTATAGGCACGGATGAACAATTACAAGCCTTCAAACCGATTATTGATTACAAAATCAATGAGGAGGATGAAAATGCAGATAAAGATAATATTGCCTTGCAGAAAATTGTAGTAGATGAGCACACGCTTTTGAAAGGATTGACAATTCGCGAATCGGGCATCCGTGAAAAAACAAGCGGGCTTGTAGTTGGTATTGAACGCGATGGACAGCGTATACTCAATCCCGAATCACATACTGTACTGCAATGGAACGATATTGTTTGGATTGTAGGCGACAGGAAAAAAATACTGGAATTGGTGAAAGATTAGGTATGAATATGGGGTGTGAAACATAGGGAGTAAGGTCTAAGGTGTGTTATCCCAAACTATAAACCAAAAACTACTTCCCTCAATATTCCAGTTTTCGCAATTGCGGCGACTTAACCCAGGTTGTTAATGCCACTACAAGCGTCATACAACCTCCAAAGACTACCGAAGGGACAACTCCCATTAACTTAGCCATAAGACCGCTTTCAAATTGCCCAAGCTCATTGCTTGAGTTTACAAACATACTGTTTACACTTAATACCCTTCCTTTCATTTCATCCGGAGTTTTCAATTGCATAATGGTTCCTCTTATCACCACACTGATACCATCTAATATTCCGCTAAGCATCAATGCAAAAAAAGACAACAGGTAAGATTTTGAAAAGGCAAAAACAATGATACAAATCCCAAAACCAGATACAGCAATTATCAGCCTGCGACCCTGGTTCTTTTGCATAGGAAAGATAGTCAGCAACAATACACTGCAAATTGAGCCGATATCCGCAGCACCGTTAAGAATACCAAATCCTTCAGGGCCTACTTTTAATATATCACTTGCATACACCGGTATCATAGCTACAGCTCCACCAAAAAAAACAGCAAACATATCAAGTGTTATCGCACCCAGCAGATCCCTGGTTTTGAAAACAAAATTGATCCCTTCTTTCACACTGTCCCAGGTCTTCTTCTCAATATCATGAGCAATGGGGTGATGGCGGTGCAGCCGGGTAAGTAATATCCATCCGGCAAATATTCCACCGCATATAATCAGCAATGTTCCCGGTATATCAAATATTGCAATACAAAAGCCCCCGAATGCATGTCCTGTTACTGAAGCTATGAGCCATGCTCCCTGGTTCCAGGTGGTTGCATTTTGCAATGCATGTCGTGGCACAATTAATGCCAGGATTACATTAAATGTTGGACCCGCAAATGCACGAACAATACCTGTACAAAAAATTACAGCGTAAATGCAAATGGCTACCCAATGTTTTGTAAGATGAGCTCCGGTAGACCGTGTAGAAAGAAAAAACAAAATACCGGCCGCACAAAAATATAGTAATACTCCCGAAAGCAGCAGCTTTCTTTTTTCGCTGATATCTATAAAATGACCGGCATATAACGCAAGTGTTAGCGCCGGTATTACTTCCGATAAACCTATCAGACCGATAGCAAAGGGAATACTGGTAAGTTTATAAATCCACCATCCCACCAGTGTGCTCATCATCCGCAAGGACATAATGAATAAAAAACGCCCCATCAGCAGGAACCTGAATTCCGGAATTCTCACTGATTCAAGCGGGTCGTTGTTTTTAGATGATGGAATACTCATGGTTTATAAAATCAGGGCAATGTAATTAAATGTTGCCCGGCATCATACTCTTTCTCCAATGCATCTGTTATTATTTTAAAATGCTGTTCATTTCCTAAGAAATCAGCATTGGAGACATCAACAAACAGGGTTTTAATATTGTGTTGTTTAATATAATGTATATAGGTTTGCTGAATATTGAACAAATAAGAATCTGGAATAGATTGTTCATAAGCCCTTCCTCGTTTGCGTATACTCGCCTGCAATTTATTCACAGGGGCATGCAGGTATATGACAATATCGGGATGCATAAGCTGCTGGTGTATGATATCAAAAAGGCGTTGATACAACAAAAACTCTTCCGCAGGAAGATTCACCTTGGCAAAGAGCAGACATTTTGTAAAAAGATAATCGGATATGGTAGTATGCTGAAAAAGATCCTTTGTATGCAGAAGTTCTTTTAGTTGCTTATAGCGTTCCGCCATAAAAAACAATTCAAGCGGAAAGGCGTTTTGCTGCGGGTTTTCATAAAATTTTGCAAGGAACGGATTATCTGCAAACTGTTCAAGAATAAGCCTTGCATTATAATGTTTACTTAGCAAATGCGCCAATGTTGTTTTCCCTGCACCTATATTCCCTTCTATAGTAACAAAATGATAGTTCATATTGATTGCCAAACTTAATCAACCTTTCAACACAAATGATGACCGTTGAAAACTAATTTTCCAGTTTTTTTACAGGGAGTACATCTTGACAACTGAACAGTAACTCGCTGATAGTTTTTTGTAATACGGGATGTACATTCACCCCAGCAATATCTGCAAGCGGGGTAAGTGCAAATCTTCTGAAAGCCAGTTGGGGATGGGGAATAACTAATCCTGGTTTGTGTATGATATCATTATTGAACAACAGGATATCTATATCAATAATACGGGGTCCAAATTTTTCCTGGCGGTACCGTCCCATTTTTTCCTCAATAGATAATGCCTTATACAGCACTTCATCGGCAGAAAGCCTGGTCATCACTTCAAGGGACTGATTTAAAAATGGAGATTGATCCGTTTTCCCCCAGGCGGCAGTTTCATATATTTCCGAAGAGGCAGATACCAATCCTATATCATTTTTTATAAAATCTGACGCAACATCCAGCATTGCCTTCCTGTCTCCTATATTGCCCCCTGTCAGTAAATAAACCTTGTTCATTTAATAGAATATCAATTGCCTGCCCAAATATCTTTATTTTTACCAGAATAAAATTTTAAGTCGTGAGGAGTTTTTTAAAGTTTTTTCTGGCTGCATTGTTGGCGATTATTGTTTTCACCGGATTATGCTTTGTCGCTTTACTGATTTTTGTAACAGCTTTGTCGGGCAGCGACAAAGTGAATATTGAACCAAAGTCAGTACTGTTGCTTGACCTGTCGCAACCTTTCAGTGACCGCAGGCAGGACAATACAATTTCCAGGCTGAGTGGGGATGCCAGCTTCGAAACAGTTCCCTTATACGATGTCATCCGGCTTATACATTATGCAAAAACTGACTCTTCCATACGTGCTATATATATAAAAAGCAATGAAAATGCCAATGGATTTGCTGCCAGTGAAGAATTGCGCAATGCATTGATCGATTTCAGGCAAAGCAAAAAATTTGTAATCGCTTATGGAGAAACCATCATGCAAAAAGCATATTATGTTGCCAATACAGCAGAAAAAATATATTGTAATCCCGAAGGGGAATTTGAGTGGAAGGGGTTTGCTTCACAAATGTTTTTTATAAAAAATGCACTGAAAAAACTGGAAATAGAGCCACAGATATTTTATGATGGTAAATTCAAAAGCGCCACCGAACCTTTAAGAGAAGAAAAAATGACAGATGCCAACAGGCTGCAAACTCAGGTGTGGCTCGGCGATTTGTATAATACCCTGTTGCTCTCCACTTCTGCTGAGCGTGATATTGATACCGCAGTATTGCATCAGTATGCAAATGCTTTTGCCATCAGGCGGCCGGCAGATGCAGAAAAATTTAAATTAATAGACGGCATAAAATATGATGATGAAGTGAAAGCTGAGCTTAGGCAGAGAATCGGAATCGCCAAAGACGAGGAGATAAGGTTTGTTCCGGTATCTGTTTATGCCGAAGCAGTTAATCTTAAAAAATACAGCAGCAACAGGATTGCGGTAATCTATGCGGAGGGCGAAATAGTAGGAGGGAAGGGCAGCGAAAAACAAGTAGGGGGCGATGAATACCGGAATTTGTTTGCCAAAGCAAGGAGAGATAAAAATATTAAGGCTATTGTATTAAGAGTGAATTCGCCCGGAGGAAGTGCCCTGGCAAGTGATGTAATTTGGCGCGAAACCCAACTTGCAAGAAGTGAAGGGAAGCCTGTAATAGTTTCGATGGGTGACCTTGCCGCATCGGGTGGGTACTATATATCCAGTGGGGCAGATAGTATTTTTGCACAACCCAATACCATTACCGGTTCGATAGGAGTCTTTGGAATTATTCCCGACTTTAGTGCTTTTTTAAAAAATAAACTGGGTGTTACTTTTGATGCAGTGAAAACTTCTACCCATGCAGATATAGGTAGTATCAGCCGGCCGCTTACACCTGCTGAAAAACAAATCATTCAGGAAGAAGTAGACACGGTTTATCATACATTCAAGAGCCGGGTATCTGAGGGGCGCAAAAAAGATCCTGCATATATTGACAGTATCGCACAGGGCAGAGTATGGACAGGGGAAAGGGCATTGCAGATTGGCCTGGTTGACCGGCTTGGTGGTTTGGAAGATGCTATTTCCTGCGCTGCCCGTATGGCAAAACTGAAAGATTTCAGTATTAGAGAATATCCAGAGCCAAAATCAATATGGGATTTATTGAAAAGTGGTTATAGTAAAACTGTAAAAACAAAATCTATAAAGGAAGAATTAGGGGAACAGGAGTACCAGATTTATATGCAGGTAAAACGTATTAAAGAAATTACAGGTACTATACAGGCAAGAATGCCTTATGACATACGCATTAACTAATGGTTTACACTTTGAAGCTGTTATCTTTACTGCATCATCAGAATTAATATAATACATGCCAAAATCCTATAGCCAGTTAAAAGCCATGCTAGCAGTAACCCGGGCGAGTCTTATAGCAATTTTTCGCAGCCCTTCAGCCGTGGCGTTCAGCTTTGCATTTCCGTTGATATTTATACTTGTATTCGGGTTTCTTGGAGGGACAGGCAATATATCTCTTCGGGCTTCATTTGACAGTACTACCGATACCACAACCTATCTATACAAAGCTATTAGTCATATCCCGGGCATACATATTATTCAAAAAAGTGAAGAAGAAATAAATGAAGATTTAGAAAAAGGACGGATGACTGCTGTCATTTCTATAAAAAAAAATACCGAAACTGCATCGCCAGCATATTTTATCAACCTTAAAAGCTCTGATGCCGTTAATCCGCAAAATATACAGGTATTGCGGTCTATACTAACATCCATTATTGATAAAATGGATAAGAAACTATACCCTAATACACCTACAATAGCTGCCATCAACAATAATATTGAAAAAATCCCAGGGCGGATATACAGAACAATCGATTTTATATTGCCGGGACAGCTTGGATTTTCACTGCTCAGCGCCGGAGTTTTTGGTGTTGCTTTTTTATTCTTCAGTCTCAGGCAAACCCTTGTACTGAAGCGCTTTTTTGCAACGCCTATCACCCGCACATATATCGTATTGGGTGAAGGGCTAAGTCGTGTGATATTCCAGTTGTTTACGGCTATTATAATACTGGTGGTAGGTTATTATTTTTTTCATTTTACCCTTGTTCATGGGTTTCTTACGTTTATCGAATTGCTCGTATTGAGTTTTTTGGGATTGCTTGTATTTATGTCCTTCGGTTTTGTTGTGAGCGGTGTTGCCAGAAATGAAAGCGCTATTCCGGCTTTGGCTAATATTGTTACATTACCACAGTTCCTCCTTACCGGTACATTCTTTCCTATTGACAATTTTCCAGACTGGTTGCAACCCCTGTGCAAAATTCTACCATTGACCCACCTCAACGATGCAATGCGCAATATAGCATTTGAAGGTGCACATCTTACAGACTGCTGGAAACAATTAGGAATCCTTGGCATTTGGGCTGTTGTAGGCTACACGCTGGCAATAAAAGTTTTTAAATGGGAGTAGTGTATCTTTGCGGGGTTTATTTATCAATATTTAACCCGGTTGAGATATTATGCGATTTTTGAAACAGGCACTTATTGGCATCACGGCATTCAGTATTCTTTTGTTCCTTCTTTCATTATTACTTTCTCCCAGCATAAACGTTTCCAAATCTGTTTTGCTTAGTGCGTCCAAAGAAGAGATAGTAGCTCACCTGATGGACATAAAAGATTGGAAGAACTGGAACCCCTTATTACAGGATAGCAGTTTATCATACAATTTTCCTTCCTCAACACTGGTGAAATGGGAAACTGCAAAGGGAAAAACAAATGCTATTGAGTTAAAACAGTATGCACCCGATAGTATAAGGATGAGCGTTTCTAGCAACAATATTCCATCATTTAATTCGGGCTTTACAGTAGTCTCCAATTCCGATGGCGCTCCCATTGTAAAATTAGAGTGGTGGATCAGCGAGGAACTGAAATGGTATCCCTGGGAAAAATTTTATGGTTTATTTTCTGAGAGCTTTAGAGAATCTTATTTAGAAAACACCCTCCAAGCTTTTAAACGTTATATCGAATCCAATTCGGTTTCTCAGTTTAAGGGCAGACGCATGGATTTTAATAATGCTTTACTGATCAAACCGATAGATTCTTTGCCAACATTCAAGTCACGCTATGCCGACATCAAAAATTGAAGAACAACTTTACTCCATTTCAAAATTGCTTCGCGATAAAAGTTTTGCCCTTTCAATGGCACAACATCTCGAAGCCGCTTACTATACTTCAATAGGAGAGGACACACCTGCATTTTTGAAGGAAAGTGATAATGGGCGTTTTACGATATATCGTTTTACAGACGAAAAGATTGCCGTGAGTATCGCCGCATTTTATGCGCTTGAGTGTGCTATCGGGCAGTTGATGTACAGCAAGGGTGGAAATCCATTTGACTGGCTGATTAAAATATCAGATCGAACCACAGATGCAGCAGACAGGTTGGTGCTGCACAGTTTTGCCAATGCAGCCTGGAAAGCAGGACAACCCTTCAGAGGGCTTGATCGCATTTCAAGGGATAATTTTGCTTCAGCATATTTTTTACCGGAAGAAGAAATTAAAAAAAATATGGACCAGATATATGCTGCAGCCCTATATCTGAAAAAAGAGATACAGGATATTGGCGATTGCAGCATAGACGTTCAGTTAGAAAAAATAAGCCAGTTATTGCAAAGCGAATCGTTTGCTCTGGGGATTGCTCAATATTTAGAGGAAGCATACTACAAAGATACACACCAGTTTGCACCGGCTTTTTTGCAAAAAGGAGAAGATACTGCTGAGATAAAACGGTTCATGAAAGACTACAAGATCGCAATTAACATAGCCGGTTTTTATGCACTGGAATCCGGGCTGAGTTATCTTGCTATTTCTCAACATAGCCTCCCTTCAGAAATTATATTTTCTATCATTACAGATAGTATTGACGTAAAAGATAAGCAATTGTTTGAACGGTTAGCCAACCTAACCTGGAAAGCAGCGCAACCGTTCAGAGGATTACAAAGGATTACAAGAGCAATATTTACACCATTTGACCTGTTGCCACAAAATGAAAAAAATAAGGATTGGGTTCAGATAAAGGCCGCGGCAAAAAAATTACAGCAAACTTTGCAGCTTTAATTATTTCATTTCCTCCAACTTTTGTATCTTCATCAGGTCTACAACGACAAGAACACAGACCAACGAGGTAACTTCATGGATGCCTAAGGTTAACATGTTAAGAGGGCAGCTTCAACAAGCCTGATTTTATGTTTTTAACACTGCAGATCCCGCTTTTTGACTATCGTTTTTTCGAGTCAGCGCCGCAGCGGACGGAAAGACCGAAATGGCCCGAGCCCGGGCCAAAAGAACGCATCCGCTATTTTGGAGAAGTAGTTGACAGAAATACCCGCTACGTGGGGCCCTGGGACGATGAGAAGAAATATTGCAATGCCGCAACCGTCATCAATTTTTGCGGAACAGGAGCCAGTCATTTTTATAAATCTTTTTATAGCAGTCCCAATAATGCGCGGATCCTTTTTCGCAGGTTTCAGTCAGACGGCAGGTGCCTTTCCAAATTTGAAATTGGTATCAACGATCGGTTGGAAACCCTGTTAAAAGGAGCGGCAGGTGATAACAAGGACATCAGTACCCGTATCGCGGACCATATCAGCAAATACCTGCTTTGCCCGGTAAAAATCAAAATCGGCAGCCGCCTCTCTGATTATGTTCCGCTGATAGAAGCCGGCAACAATCTCAAAGACGCCTATTACTGGGCCACTACAGTTGGCAAAAAGAGCTTTGATCCAAAGGATGTAAAACATCGGGTAGAAAATTGTGAGCCGCTGTTGCTGTTGCAATTGCAGTCTGATACAATTGGAAGCGCGGAACTAAAAGCACAACAGGTGGACATGCCCTTTACCGAACATGAAGGCATACAACTTTTTTGCAGGCATATTCCTTACAACATCGGGAGACTCAGGTACCAGTTGAAAACATGGATTATAGTAACCCCTTCAAAAAAAGAAACTGCGCCGGTGTATGCACCCGATTTTCGTTCTTACAGTCAGGTGCTGCGTTACCTTCGCATCAATTTGCTGAGGATACACGTAGAGACCTGTATGGAAAAAAGATTGATGGAAACCTTTAGCACCATCAATGAAGCATACCAGGTGAAAGACTCGCAGGTACGCGACCGGCTGTATTTTTACCTGCATAAGCTGCTGCTCAACCTAAGCAACATCCAGCGAAACAGCCAGCCACAGGATAAACTGGTAGAAGCTGCCTTCAGGCTTGACGAATATTACTATGGTTCCACACGTATTGAAGACCGTATTAAAATGCTGGGAGATTACCAGGACTGGCTAAGTAAATTACCCGTGTCGCCAAAGAATGAACAGGTAAAAGTATATGTGCAGCAAAACCAGGCGGCATTAATAGAACAGCAAAAGACAAAACCAGAGGAGCATATTGCCTTCATCTCTTACAACCACGCGGATGAAAAAAAGGTGAACCAGTTGAAAGATAAACTGGAGGCTGCGGGAATAACCGTAATCCTCGATTCCGCTTCTATGCAGGCCGGAACTGCCATAGATGATTTTATTACTCAAAGTATCCGGCGTGCAGATGCAATAGTATCCATTGTTTCCAAAAACAGCCTTACTTCAGGCTGGGTGGGAGTGGAGACGATCAATGCTATGTTTATAAAGAAATATTTTCCGGAGAAAAAATTCATCCCCTGCAATATTGGCAGTGAGTTTATGGAAGATACATTTACAGATACAGCCAGGACGAAATTGAGGAAAAGGATTAAAGCCATAGAAAAAATGGCAGCTATCCGTGCAGCAGGAGGCAGAAGGTTTGTGGATTTTGATGATGAATGGCGGAGACTTGAAAATTTAGATAAGGCTCTCCCCGAAATCGTTCAATATCTGAAGAACAACTTATGTATTGCCATAGGCGGCAGGAGCCTTAACGCCAATTTGGGAAAGATACTGGAAGCGATCAGGGCTTATTGAATATATACACCGGCTGATAAAATATTATTGTTGAACCCGGAACAGAATGATTATATTTTACGGCGTTCAGTTTATATTGGCAGCCTGTAGCAGAAGATGGCGGTAAATAATCAATAAGTAAAGTATCTGTTGCCCATGAGCTATCCGGATATTTTAAAAAATATTCTTTAACATCTAAAGTGCTCAATAAATCTGCATAAACAACGCCGTTTTTATAAAAAATATTACTATCGGCATTAGTTAATAAGCCAAATTGAGTTAAAAAAATCTTCTGGTTATCATGAAAATAATATAGCTGCACTGAAGATAAAAAACTACTGTCTATAACTAGGCCCCCATTCTTGTATATCTGGAAAAAGAGGGGTGCTCTGGGTTCGGCGTCCCAATAACAGGCGTTGCCTTTTTTTCAATTGGCGCTCAAGGCGACAATAAATAATACGGATGCTATGGCAAAAATGAATGATTTCACACAAACTGTTTTAAGAATGAATATCTGTTACTATATCCCTTGCATACTGGTAATTTCTTGTTGTGCCTCCTGCAAAATTAATTGTCCAGTTATTAAACGCAAACCAACCATTATATTCATTTCCGCCTGATACCTCATGCCATCCCCAGTTCATGTGAAAGTATAATGTTGTAATGGTGACCGGTGAATTATTAACACATATTGTTGATGTGGAGGACTGATATCCATCGCAGACCCATTCATGGCAGTTTTGATAAGTGTACCAGATACCTAAAAATACATTTGTCTGGTCATTGCAGCCTTCCAGCAACACAGGGTAAGACCAATCAATATTGTTGCAGACATTCTGATAAGACGATGTGCCATAGCTTAAACGATTGGCGGAGATGAAACCGAAATGATTCTTCAACGCGCCCGGAACCGCTGCGCCGCTTGCACTTGATCCGCCGGTGGCTGCGCAGCCATAATTCATATTCACAATTGCAGGCAACCCGATATCCCTCATCAGGCGTTGTACTTCTCCATTACCAAAACTGGCCGGCATCGAAGCATAATTATATGCATACCCGTTCGTCGGATGCCAATACCGGATAATCTGCGCTACTGAGGTGGCCACGCAACCTGTCACCGCACGTACACTACAGTCGGTACAGTTCTTGTTTTGACATGAACCGTTATATGTACAGCTCTGCCCCCAGGTTACACTTAAAAGCGGCCCTTTAGTGATTGTGGTTGTAAGCGTTGACGCAGCACCACCATTGATAACAACCTTGGGATCGGGTAGCGAACATCCGGAAGCTACAACGGCAACCCTTTTTTCAATTTCCAATTGTGTTTTAGCATCCGGAATTTTATTCTGATCCAAATAGCTTTCCCACATTGATTTAGCAGGTTGAGAATTATCAAAACGCCCATCTCTGACGATCTCAATATTATCCATCGTTTTTTCAGCCCATAATGACAAACCTCCCGGCACGGTATCTCTGTGGAATTCTCCTTGCTGTACAAACGCAAGTATAGGTCTCATTTGAAAATCGGCGGAAACAAAAACAAACCCCTGGTTGTCCGCGTAATTAAAGGCATATAACGCGGGAACATTATGACTATCGTAAATGATCGTGTGATTTTTTACCTTATTGTTCCCGTCTAACTTAGAAATAACCGGATAATGATTGTCTGGGTTTGCAGTGTTAAAATAAACATTAGGATTAAATTTTTCCGCAATAGACTGAGCAAGTTCTATGGGCATCAAATTGACAATTCTTTTGCCGGATAGGTGGTTAGCGCCTTTTTCGCAGGCAAGAAAAAGAGATAAAAGTACAATAGCAGTTATGGAAGTCTTTTTCATAAATTAAGTTTACAGGACTAATGTATGCACAATACTTTTTGATTTGCAAAAATCAAAAGCATATTTCGTTATTGATTAGTAATTGAAGTGTCTGCTGTGCAAAGTCTCCCGACTTCGCACTTCCTATGTTCTTCCGGGACTCTGTCCCGGCAAATGCCCTACTGCAAAACAAAACCTTGCATATATCTTCGGCGTTAGCACATCAACCCATTTTTTTCGTACAAAATATTCATCACTTCTTGCTTAACTGCAAATAATATTTTCTATATTAGATTTCCAATCTGAAAAAAAACTGCAGTACCGTCCCCCGCAAGCTGTTGTAAGTAAACTATTGAGGCATTTAACAACATTAGTTCTTAACTATCCTTAATTCCTTAATAGTTTAAAAAAATAAGATCATACCCGATAGTTATATAATAAAATACATTGTATGCCACTCCCAAAAATCAGGATAAACGGAGCCGAAAAAAAAATAGATGCTTCCGAAGAATCACAGGCGCTCAAGCTGCGAAAAGGTTTTGAAATGAATGAAACGACCCGAAGCACAGGAGCAGAACCACAGGAACTTGACCTGAAAAAGGATGATATTTTACAGTTTGAATTTGAAGACGGCACCGTTTGGGTGAGTACACCCGACAGGATGGATGAGATTTTTCCCGGAGGGTTACCCAAACGTGGTGATGGTTCTAATGTGATAGATATACCCGACGGTATTTTTGCGGCAGAGCAGGAGCGGGGAATAGTAAAAACTATCCTCCTGAAGGCACTGAAAGTGTTTACCAAAAAAGAAGTACTGGCGCCTGCCATAGGAGCGCTTGCCGCTAAAGTGGAAGAAACACAACTGGGAAAAATAAGAGGATTGCTCAGACTGGATAAAAATTTCAACCTGCTCCAGGAAAAGATTACTGATGATGGCACTTATCTTCTTTTTATTCATGGTACAGGCTCTTCTACTGATGGATCATTTGGCGAACTGAAGAAAAAAGGCGATACAAAACTCTGGGACTATTTACATCAGCATTATGAAGGGAAAGTACTGGCCTTTCAACATGAAACGCTCACTTTAAGTCCTTTTGAAAATGTATTGAAGCTGGTGCAGCAACTACCGCAAAAAGCTACCCTGCATATTATTTCCCATTCCCGTGGCGGTTTGGTGGGAGATATACTTAACCGCTACTGCAATATTGGAGCCGAGCAAAAAGGTTTTTCTGCTGACGAACGTAATTACCTTAATAAAAATGGCAGAGAAGCTGATCTAAGAGTAATAGAGAAAATTGATAAGGCTATCCTTGCTAAGAACATCACAGTTGAAAAATTTGTAAGAGTAGCCTGTCCTGCAAGCGGCACAACCCTTGCATCAAAACGGCTTGATTATTTATTCAACATAATCCTCAGTCTTGTGGCTTCGGCAATAGGTACCGCAGCGCCGGCAGTGCTTGCACTGAAAGAACTTATTGCAGGGATACTGGAAACAAAAGATGATACAACCACTTTGCCGGGGATTGAAGCCATGAACCCTTCTTCGCCACTCCTGCAAATGCTGAATAATCCCGAACCTGCAGGAAATATTAATTCACCGCTTTATATTATTGCCGGTAATGCGAAAGTTAGCCTGCAGTGGAAAGCGCTGGTGGTAATTGCCTCAAAATTGTTTTACCTCGATAAGAATGATTTTGTAGTAGACACCCGTTCAATGTACAATGGTGCCCGAAGGTCTGATGGAATAGTGCAATACTTTCTCGATGAAGGCGGAGAAGTAAGTCACTTTAACTACTTTCTGAATCTCAAAACAAAAAATGCCATATTGCTTGCACTGCAAAGCACCCCGGGTAAATTAGTGCCAGGTTTTACATTACTTCCCAAAAGATGGTTTACTGAAGAAGAAGTACGCAATGCTGCACTCGGGCTTGATGGGGGAGAACTATATTATGATACTGTTACCGGCAAGAAACCTATAGTGGTGCTATTGCCAGGTATCATGGGGAGCAATCTTGCAGTAAAAGACCATACCATTTGGATCAATTATTTTCGGTTTATAGCCGGGGCATTACCTACCCTGGAATGCAGTGAAGCCAATAACAAAAATATTAAAGCAGAATCATTAGTGGCAACATCGTATAGAAAACTTGCAGATGAACTCAGCAAGAAATATGATGTGGTTACCTTCCCGTTTGACTGGCGGCTATCTCTTACCGAATCAGCACATCGGCTGAATAATAAACTAACAGATCTGATGAGGTATGAGCAGCCCGTTAAAATTATTGGACATTCCATGGGTGGTGTGCTAATGCGTGATTTTATCCTGAATCATCCTGATACCTGGAAACGTTTGAACGGCTTAAAAGATTTCAGACTGTTGTTTCTCGGTTCTCCTCTCAGCGGCTCTTTCCGTATCCCTTATGTAATGTTTGGAATGGATTCGGCTATAAAAATGCTCGACTTTATTGATCGCTTCAATTCTAAGAAAGAACTGCTTGCTGTTTTCAGTCAGATGCCCGGGTTGTTATGCCTTTTGCCTGTATCAACAGGTGATGGTAACGATTTTGCAAAATCATCTACCTGGCGTAATATGCGTGATGCAATGGGCGACAAAGATTGGCCAATTCCTTCAGAAAATCTGCTCACTCAATTTGGAGAATATCGAAAGACAATAATTGATAAAAGTAGCAGCATTGAATATGGTAATGCTATTTATATTGCCGGACAATCACGACAGAATAAAGAAACTATTAGCGGATATATTATTAAGGATGGTAAGCTGAGTTTCCTGGCCACAAAAGAAGGCGATGAAAGTGTTACCTGGGATAGTGGTATACCTCCGGCAATGATGGATGCGGGTAAAGTATATTTTTCTTCCACTCCGCATGGTGAACTGGCAAATGATACGAAGTTGTTTGCGGCAATAAAAGAAATTCTGGAAACCGGCGCTACCAGTTTACTTAAAAAAACAAGACCGGTAGTTCGCGGCCAGGAAAAGGAATACGAAGCAAGAGAAATATACGATTTCGATAGCACCCCTTCCGGAGTAAGGAATGCAGTGCTGGGATTGGGTGTAGACTCTGATTATACGCCCGGGCAGGTACCCGTAAGCGTTACTGTCAGCAACGGTCACCTGCAGTATGCCTCTTTCCCATTGATGGTGGGACATTTCCTTAACGATGGTATACTGTCTGCAGAACGGGCTATAGACACACAACTGAATAATGAACTGAGTAACAGGCACAGGCTTGGTATTTATGCCGGTCCTATTGGTACATCAAGAATATTTCTGTCGGGCAGATCATCGGGTTTCAAGGGAGCATTGGTATTGGGTTTGGGGCGGCAGGGTGAACTAACCGGATACCTGCTCACACAAACTGTGGAGCAGGGGCTTACCCATTATCTCAGTGATATTAACAGCAGCCTGCAATGTGAAACACCTTTAGATAAATCCGAACAAATCGGGATTTCTACACTTATTATCGGTTGTGGATATGGCGGATTGAACATTGAGACTGCTATTTTATCCATTTTACAGGGAGTGCAACGTGCTAATGATAAGATACGGCAGATATACCCAACGGCTAAAACAATAAGTGTGGTTGAGTTTATAGAGATCTATCGTGACAGGGCATTGAGTTGTGTTCATGCAATAAGTAACCTTGCTAAAGATGAAAGCAGTACTTTGAATATAATGTGGAGCAGAAATAAAATTAAACCACTTCCGGCAAGAAGAGAAAGGCTACCGGTAGACAATACTAAAGAATGGTGGACAAGAATTACCGTACGCCGATACCAGGATGATAAAGATAATCCCGAGCATAAACGTCCAGGGCTTTGGTTTACACTGTCTACCAATGCGGCAAGGGCCGAAGAACGGGTGCTGAAAACCAGCAATGAAATAATCGTACAGATGCTGGATGATATTTCTGTTCAAAACAGATGGACACCTGAAAAAGCAAAAGCATTCTTTGAACTGCTTATTCCCAATGATTTTAAAGAAGAAGTAAAAAGACAAAGCAATATCAACTGGATACTCGATAAGTATACTGCTGCTTATCCCTGGGAGTTATTGCAGGAAAATACGGTGAACAGCCTGCCGCTTAGTGTAAATGCAGGCATGATAAGGCAACTTGCCACTACTGACTACCGGCTTCAGATTAATGCAGTTATAGAGTCGAATGCGCTGGTGATAGGTGACCCTGATCTTAAAGGCGGTAACGTTCCTCAATTGCCCGGAGCATTACTGGAAGGGAAACGTGTGGAAGAAATATTAGACAGTAAGGGATATGATGTTGTCTCGGTGTTGCGGGGAAACGCCTCAGATATCCTGTTGTCTTTGTTCAATAAAAATTATAAGATTGTTCATCTTGCCGGTCATGGTGTATTCAACGAAGACCCGGATAAACCTTCGGGTATGCTAATAGGTAAGGATGCCTATCTCACTACCAGTGAAATTAGTCAGATGAGCACTGTACCTGAACTGGTATTTGTCAATTGCTGCTTTTTAGGACAAATGAATGCAATAGCAGAGGAAGGTCGGCAAAGGTTTTACAGGCTTGCAGCCAATATAGGTACCCAGTTGATTGAAAACGGAGTAAAAGCTGTAATCGTTGCAGGTTGGGCAGTAGACGACGCTTCTGCATTAGATTTCACTGGGAAATTTTACCAGGGTATGTTTGAAGGAGATAATTTTGGCACAGCCGTAAAAAATGCGAGAAAAGCAATTTATGACAAATACAGTTATCGTACCAATACCTGGGGCGCCTATCAATGTTATGGAGACCCCTTTTATCTGCTTGATGCAGCACCCGATGCACCCGAAGAAAAAATTTCTTTTGTAATTGAAGAAGAAGCCGAAATTGAATTGACCAATTTGCTCTATAGTCTTGACACGGGTAATTATGATGCGGAATGGGTGAGTAAAAAAATGGATGCAATTGATAAGGCTATTGAGGCAGCAAGTGTACAAACGGGTAAAACACTGGAATTACAGGCACTAATTTACAGTGCAATTAATATGTATGGAAAAGCTATTGAAAAATTTGATCAGCTTGTTAAAGAAGAAATATCTGAATATTCTTTTGCTGCTTTAGAACAATATTGCAATATCCGGGTGAAGTTTGCCATGCAGGAATTAAAAAAGCCAGGAAATAAAAAATATGATTATATAAAAAAACTAAAAGATGTTGTTCCTGATTTGATGGCTTTAATGCAGCTCAGTCAAACACAGGAACGACTTGCAGTTCTGGCAAGTACGTTTAAGCGAATTGGTATGGTAAGCGAAGGTACCCAAAAGAAAAATGCATATATACAATCAGCATTGTTTTATAAAAAATCGCTTGATGATAAACGTAACGACAGCGAGTACTACCCGCTTACCAACTGGTTGTCTATTGAAAACGCACTCATACTCGCAGGCATACACAAATGGGGACAGCACCTGAAGGAATACAATGTACCTTCTAAAGAAGAAGCCATTCAACAACTGAATAATGAAATAAAAGAGATTGATCCGGCAGACCGCCTGCAGGTAACCTATTGGGATATTATCGGCAAAGCTAATTTGCTGTTGTGTTTACTGCAAATTGGAGATAAAAAAATTAATCCTGATATGGTTTTGAATGCTTACAAAGAGGCCTGGAAACAGGCTGGCAGTCAGGGTTCACGTCGCACGGAAATAGAACACTTTGAATTTCTGGAAGACGTTCTTTCGATTGGAACATCCCGAAATGCAAAAATGGTACTCAATATTATCAGGAAACTTAAACCTGAACTGGAAGCCATGCTTTGATCAGGAAAACAAAACTATAGATTTATAAAAGAATCCGTATAATTGAATACTATAAACCAAAATAAATATGCAGGATATTTTACCATTTTTTCTTGCAATGATAGCAGCGATTGTGCTGCTGAATATCCTGGCTAACCGACTGAAAATTGCTTACCCGATATTACTGGTGCTGGCGGGTTTACTGGTAAGTGTGATACCTGGCTTGCCTGTAATAAAAATTAATCCTGATCTTATCTTTTTCATATTTCTTCCACCCCTGTTGTTTGAGGCAGCCTGGTCAGTATCTTTTAAAGAGATGAAGAAATGGTGGCGAATGATTGGCAGTTTTGCTTTTTTAGTAGTTTTCTTTACAGCATTTTCAGTGGCAGTAACAGCCTATTTTTTTATCCCCGGCTTTACTCTGGCATTGGGCTTTTTATTAGGAGGCATTGTATCCCCGCCTGATGCAGTAAGCACAGGCGCCATTACCAGGTTTGTAAAAATACCGAAATCAATTTCAGCAATTTTGGAAGGCGAGAGTTTACTCAACGATGCTTCTTCGCTTATCATCTTCCGGTTTGCTTTAATAGCAGCAGGCACAGGTTCTCTTTTATGGAGTGAAGTAACAATAAGTTTTTTGTGGATGGTAGCCGGAGGAACCGTTATTGGGCTGGCTATAGCATGGTTTTTCGTACAGCTACATCAGCGTCTTCCTACAGAAGCTACATTTGATATTGCATTGACACTCATAGAACCCTACCTCATGTACTGGGTAGCAGAACAGTTACATTGCTCTGGAGTTCTGGCGGTAGTATGTGGCGGCTTGTATATGTCGGCAAAACGATTAAGTTTTTTAAGCAGCACCAGCCGTATAATGGGATTTGGCGTATGGGAAAGCTTTGTGTTCATATTAAATGGAATTGTGTTTTTAATTATCGGATTGGAACTCCCTGAAATTGTATCTGGTTTTCGATCAAACGGTATTCCTTTACAAACAGCCATTGGCTATGGTTTAATAGTAACTGTAGTCCTGATTGTTTCCAGAATAATTAGTTCTTATGTTGCCCTGATAGCTACAATTATTTTCAGACCGAACGTAACACCCCGTACAACTTCCGGCAGAAGACGCTGGCTGATGCCACTCATTCTCGGCTGGACAGGTATGCGTGGTGTCGTATCGCTGGCAGCGGCATTAGCCATTCCGGCGGTTACAATTGGGGGTGCTGTATTCCCTCAAAGAGACCTGATATTATTTATAACATTTGTTGCAATATTATTTACTTTACTGGTGCAGGGGCTTACACTTCCTTATATAATAAAAAGAAGCGGCATATTTGAAGATCTAACACAACAACAAAATGAAAAGCTATCAATACAAAAAGTTAAACAAGGATTAAGGCAACATGTGTATCATTTTCTTAAAAACAAATATGAAAAAGAATTGCATAGTCATGAGGGTATGGAGAAGATGCTGAAACATTGGGAGGAAAGGACTAAAGCCGCAGATACTACCTGGCTAAACGAAAAAACAAAACCTGTATTTATTGAATTGCTTCAAAGCCAACGACAATATCTTTCAGAACTTAATAAAGATAATTCCATTGACGAGGATATTATTCGCAGGCAGATATATCAATTAGACCTGGAAGAAGAACGATTGAAAATAGTTTGATGAATTTTAACAAAAACAAAAACCGCCCTGACTCTAAGGCGGCTTTTTTGACATGGACTCTTTATATTCTTATCCTTCTACTTTAACTTCTTCCACAATCAGACTTTGTACACCATTCTTTTCAACTATTTTTCCGGTGATTGCAACATTTTCGGCAGCGTGTTTAATCGCTTGTTTGTAGGCATCTGCCTTTTTATGGTCTTCAACCAGGAGATATACTTTACCATCAGCCTTACTGAGTATTCCGGCCGGTAACCCTTTGTCCAAACATCCCTGGGCACAGGTTTTATGTCCTTTTCCCATTGCACCGCCTGTCATATAACAAGACATATCCAACACTTCACCTTTAACGGTAGTAGAACTTTGTCCAAAACTGCTCATCGAAATTACGGTCATTGCTCCTGCCAGAAAAAATCCTAACAGTTGCGGTTTGTATGCTTGTGTAGTTTTCATAAATAAATATTTTATGATTTAAAAAATGGATAACCAATGTACAACTAAATCTCTGAAAGAAAAAATAAACCTTCTTCGAAAAAAGTGCAGTTGTATTCAAATTTGAGAAATACGCAGCTTAAGCTACCTTTAAATAAAAATGATATCATGAAAAGATGGGGCAAGATTCTTATAGGATTTATTATCCTTATTCTGGTCATTCAAATCCCGGCGTTTAATCCCAAAAAAAACATTTCCGACGCCGAACCTGTTAATGATATTGCCAACGCTTATGATGTTCCGATGGATATACTAATGCATTTGTATAATTCCTGTTATGACTGCCATTCAAACTATACCAAAGAGTACCCCTGGTATTATCATATACAGCCGGTTAGCTGGTGGATGAGCCTTCATATTCGCAATGCAAAAAAAGAATTGAATTTTTCTGAGTTCGCAACTTACTCTCCTAAAAAGGCTGAAAAAAAATTTCATGAAATACAGGAAATGATGGAGAAAAAAGCTATGCCGCTCAAATCTTACCTGCTTATGCATGATGACGCCAAACTGAGTAACAGCGATTATCAGGATGTTGCAGAATGGGCAAAAAAAATGCAGAATGAAATGGGCAGGAAGAAAGTGAATGGTGAATAGCAAAAACACGAAAAGTGAATGGTGAAAAGGTTAGACACCCATATTTATGAAAGCTAATACTCAAAGCTCAAAGTCCATAGCTTACTGCTGAATCCTGATAGCTAATAACTTACTAAAATAATTGCTTAAATGCTCCTTCACCTTCTTTCTGTTCAAACTCATCAATGGCTTGCTTAATCTTTTCAGTTGTTTGCAATTCTTTGAAAGTAGGTGAATCTCCTAATTTAACAGCCCCTTTTAACCATTTGCCATTTTCTTTGGTTTTATACAAATCAAATTGACAATGTCCATTTTGCTTTTCCACTACAACAGTATATGCGATAATAGATTTTTTGTGATGTATATTAAAAAATAAAAAAAATGTGGGCCTGCGTTTTCCTTCTCTTTTATGTAGTATTGTTGCTTTTATTTTGTCAGGTAAGTGTAACTGATAAGATTGCATAACCAACCATTGGTAGAGAGTGCAATGTAAAAAAAATAAAAGCTCCCTATTTACACAAATGATTCTTTTGCATTCTCTTAACGGAGTAATACAATGAGAGCATAGTAAAGTTTATGTTAAAACAATATTCTTTAATTGCTTTATCCAGTTGTTGCAAAGCCAGAGAATAATTAATGCAATTATTGCAATAAGTGCATCAACAATAGACCACCACATCGGTATATCACGCAACCTTTCCCAAACTAATGCCATAACAATACTCAATGTACAAGCAATAATACCCCAACTCACCACCCATTCATTTTTCAAAGGATCTTTTAACGGACCAATAAAAGCAATCGCAATCAGCACATGAGCAAAAGCAAGCCAATCGAAACCGTACCGCATGAAAGGGTAATTTTTATCTGTTTCCGTGATACCCTTATTTACATAAGTTAACCATTCACGGAGAGATTGCGAAAGTGAATCAGGAATTGATAATAAAATATTCAATTCTGTATGCAGGGGTATTGCCGATACAGCATTCAATAATAAACCAATCATTGTAATAACCAGGGCTACTCTGATTTTTCGGCGAATCCTGGCTTCATCGTTTTCAGTATTTGCCATTTTAGTAAAGTTTATTTACATAAAGTTACAAAAAACCGGATATTGCCTTTCGAAGTCAGGAACACAGTTACAGTTTAAATTAGTGTTATATGTAATAATACTAATGACAACCGATGTTAATAAATGCTTATTCCCGGCAGTAATGATTTTTACAAATTATGAATATAAGACACCATCAGCCCGGCAGAAAACATCCCTCCCTTTGTTTTGCCAATTTCACCCAGCAAAAGATTTGATTCATTAGGACTGTCGTAATTCATACCCTGTGGTACTTTGCCTGATCTGCCATAGCTTATCAACAGTCCTGTGCGCAAATTAAACTTCTTTCTTTTGGCGTTTACACCTAACTGGCAATGATAAATATTCCAACTGCTTATATTAGAACGATAACCATCAGAATCTTTAAATAATTTCGGATCAGCATAAGTGAAATCTGTTCGCAACGAAAAAAAGGCTGTGAGATTTTCTTTAAATAGCCAGCTTACTCCGGCAGCAACATTCAATATTCCTTTTCGGGCATCCTTCATTCTAAGCAGACTGGTAGTATAAGCTCCATCAAGAGAATCTGATCTAATAAACTGTTTTGGGCCAGGTGTAATCATGTTATATTCATTCACCTTTGCAAAATATTCCGCAGCTATATACAGTTCTCCTTTTTTGTGATGATAAATGTATCCGCCGGCAATACTGATCGGCATTTTCCATTTTGATTTTAATTTGCTTTGCCGTGTGTTGGCAAGCAGGTTCAAACTAGATCCTCCTAACCGGAGGTTTACTATTTCATTATCAGATATAATATTTGCATTACCTAAAAGACCCAAAAAAGGTGAGCTAACCGTGAGCCCAAGATGGTGTTTGTCAGATATATCGTACGAAATACCGGCATTTACTTTGAGACCTGTATTTCCTGTATTGGCCAGATAATATTCTGCCACAGATACGATATCGGGAAATCCAGTACTGCTTCCATTATTCACAATCGCCCGTGAAGAATAATTCAGAAGAAAACTTTGATACCGCATCTGGCATTCCAGACTTAGACCTGCAGCAAAACGTTCACTAAGCTTAACTCCTGAGCCAATTAATGCTGTAGTTTGACGGATATTATTTCCGGAGGTATATTGCCCGATGAAACTCTCATCACCTGGACTGTAACTATCATCAAGCACATTCATTTTTTCATCTTTGTATTGCGATGCCTGAAAATTTATAACCGGCCTATGCACTATTGCATATATCAGTGTAAATGGTTTTTGTGTTTTAAAATGAATAGTATGAGAAGCTATGAGCGGGACTATCATTGTGTGAGCAGAGTTTAGAGGCATCCCAGTACCTGTACCGTTTTTGATGTTGATGGATTGCCATTGATATACTGTTCCTGTAATTGATGCGACATTTCGTTTGTCAAAGGCAAGCAAAGCAGGATTATAAAATAAAACACCACTATCGTGATTATTGGCTAATACAGCACCAGGAACAAAAAAGCCCCCTGGCCCGTAATTTGACGACCAATAATTCGCGTCCTGAGCATATAATTTGAAGGGAAATGATAATAACAGGATATAGGTAGCAATTCTCAGTAGCACTTTAATTTTATTTTTGAATTATAGTAGTTATTAGGAATGATAAAATTACAATTTTTTTAATTCGGGAAAACTTATTGGAAGGATATCAGTGTATGGCATTTTTATCGCAAAAAAAACCGGAGTGTTTGGGATTACAATACATGCTGCACATATAATCCCCAATGCAAAAAGCATCGCTTTTTTATATCCGAATTTTGCAAAAACAAAATAGTTGATAAACAGTGAAAGTTTAATTCTCCAGCCGGACATAAATAACCATTAGAGATTATTAACCAATTATACGGGAAATGATTGGGGTAGGGGAGAACAGCTATTGTTTGATAGGGGAATTCTGTTAGTGCCCTTTTAAAAAAATAAATTCCGAAAATCCGTTTTGCCGCGGATTTTCGGAGCATAATAGTCGGGATGACTGGATTCGAACCAGCGGCCTCTTCGTCCCGAACGAAGCGCGCTACCGGGCTGCGCTACATCCCGAAAGATTTTCGGGCGGTAAAAGTATTAGGAAATGCATAAATGAACAAATCCATTTATATACAAATGAAAAAAGTGCAATAAAAATAGCACAACCGTTTGCATTTTTGCGTATAACTTGCTTTCAATAATTTTAGCAAATGAAGAAACTTACCACCATCATCGTATTGCTATGTCATATTGCAATTGCAATTGCCCAAAGCCCTGTTACAGTTAAAGAATACGTGCAGTCGTTTCCCACTTATGCATTTTCAGACCCCAGTCCTATACCATTATTGTCACCGGTATATCCATATACCCGGTTTGACGGATTCACAGATAAGTCATCCCAAAAACAATGGAAAATTGTGGAGCTCCAAAACGATTATATCAAAGTACTCATCACTCCGGAAATTGGCGGTAAAATATGGGCAGCAATAGATAAAAAATCAGACAGACCATTTATATATTACAACCACACCGTAAAATTTCGCGATGTTGCTATGCGTGGGCCATGGACCAGTGGCGGACTTGAAGCCAACTATGGAATCATCGGACATACCCCTAACTGTGCCACACCGGTTGACTACATCACAAGGATCAACGAAGATGGCAGTGTGAGCTGTATAATAGGTGTGCTCGATCTGCTTACCCGGAGCAACTGGCGGATAGAAATTAATCTTCCTAAGGATAAAGCCTATTTTACCACTCGTTCATTCTGGTATAATGCGAGCCCGGTGGAGCAGCCTTATTATCATTGGATGAACCTTGGCGTAAAAGCAAAAGGCAACCTTGAATTTATTTTTCCCGGCAACCGCTATATAGGGCACAACGGTGAATATGCCGACTGGCCGGTAAATGCATCAAACGGCAAGCATATAAACTTTTATGAACAAAATAACTTTGGAGGATATAAATCTTACCATGTGATTGGTAAATACAATCACTTCTTCGGGGCTTACTATCATAATGATGATAATGGTATGGTAAGGTATGGATCCTACGATGATAAACCAGGTAAAAAGATTTGGATATGGGGATTGTCGCGACAAGGCATGATATGGGAAAAAATGCTTACGGATACCGACGGGCAGTATGTGGAAATACAATCCGGGCGGCTATTTAATCAGAATGCAGATAAGAGCAGTCTTACTCCATTCAAGCATGTTGATTTCGCTCCATACAATACTGACACTTGGCAGGAATACTGGTATCCGGTAGGAAAAATCAATGGCATGGTGGAAGCGAATCCTTTTGGCGCATTGAATGTAAAATATGATCAGGGCTGGTTGAAGCTGTATTTCTCGGCAGCGCAGACCATTCTCGACACCCTGAAAGTAACAGCTATGGGAAAAACCCTGTACACCAAACCACTCAGCCTGATGCCACTTGATGTTTTTGCTGATTCATTACAGTTAAGTGTAAACGAAGACAGCATCCGCGTAATCCTTGGAAATCATAAACTGGAATATAGCACTGCTCCCGAAACAAACCTGTTGAATCGTCCGGTATCTGCTCCAAAAGATTTTGACTGGAATTCCGCCTACGGACTGTATATGGCTGGTAAAGAATATATGGATCAGAAAATGTATGATAAAGCGGAGGAAAAACTTAAATTATCTCTGGAAAGAGATCATAATTTTTTACCTGCCTTGACAAAAATGGCGGTATTGCAATTTCGGAATATACGATACGAAGAAGCCTTGAAATGGATAACCCGCGCACTAAGCATAGATGCAGAATCGGGTGAGGCTAATTATTATTACGGACTCATCAATGCCTCTCTTGGAAATATAGCCGATGCAAAAGACGGTTATAGTATAGCCGCGCTTACTCCCGAATACCGAAGCCCTGCTTATACCGGACTTGCCGGTATATTCACAAAGGGGGGGGATTATAACTCTGCAGCAGGTTATGCATTGAAAGCACTTGACTTTAATCGTTATAATATTGACGCACTAATGCTGGCGGTTGTGAGTTACCGTTATCTTAATCAATTTAATAAAGCACAGGAAACAATTCAGCACATAAAATCACTGGATCCGCTCAATCATTTTGCACGATTTGAAGCCTGCCTGCTTGACAATACTGCTGAAAACAAGGATATATTCACAAAGCTTATTCGTAATGAGATGCCCGCAGAGACTTTTACAGAATTAGGGGTATGGTATTATAATACCGGTTGTATAAATGAAGCAAAACAACTGTTTAGTATGAGCCCGGCTTCTGCAGCATCTGTTTACTGGTTGGCCTTTCTTGAGGGTAAGCAGGCAGATTGTTCCGCTATTGATGCCGGACGGGATTTTCCTTTTCGTTCGGAAACTGCAATGGTAATAGAAAGCTTGCTGAAAAAACAAAATGACTGGTTGCTTCGCTATCACCTTGCATTGATATACCATGATCGTAACCGCATAGAAGAATGCCGGCAACTTTTACGCTCCTGTGCAGACCTGCCGGATTATGCCCCCTTTTATGCTGTACGGTCGCAGGTATTTAAAACTATAGATGAAAACCAATCGTTTCATGACCTGCAAAAAGCGGTATCAATACAACCCGGTGAATGGCGTTATCTGAAATTGCTCACTGAGTATTATAACGATCACGGGCAAGCGGAAAAAGCTTTGCCCGCTATTGAGAATTTTTATAAAGCTAACCCTTCGCAATATATCATGGGTATGCTTTATGCTAAAACACTTATGCTTAACAGTAAATACAAAGAAGCAGACAGGGCTCTGTCAGGATTGAATATTATACCATTTGAAGGCGCCACAGAAGGGCGGGCTTTATACCGTGAAGCCAAATTAATGCAGGCTGTGGATTATATGAAACAGAAGAAATATAAAACAGCACTTATTTATATTGAGGGTGCCCGCAAATGGCCGGAACACCTTGGTGCAGGTAAACCTTATGATGAGGATATAGATACCCGTCTGGAAGACTGGATGCAATACCTTTGTTATCAACAAACCGGACGTTCCGGTGGTGTTGCATTGTTGCAGTATATTCAGCAGTTTACTCCTGCCATAGATAATACGGTACGCAATTTCATTCCATCCAATGCGCTGATAACCGCAAAATTGTTAGAGAGAACTTCAGGAAAAGAAAAAGCATTACAATGGCTCAATGAACAGGAAACGCGTTTTCCGGAAACTGCTGAAACATTAGCGTGGTGCAGGGCAATGCTGCAAAACAATGCAAATGACACCAATCTATCTATTGTTCACAAGGATGCAGGTATGCGAATTCTTGAGGCATTAGCGGCTTTAGGCCTTTCGGAGAAATAGGTGAGGATTTTTCTTCAAAACAACAGGATGAAAATGAGGAAAAAGCCCCAAAGCTATTTTCAAGTTTAAAAGATATCTTACCAATCAATTTGTAAGATATCTTTTAAAAGTTGCATTAATCAAATATTAAAAACTCCATACCAGGTTTACAAAAATATTTCTACCCATTCTGGGCAAACGGTTCCAATCTGCAAAACTGGTATAATTTTTATCTAATACATTTTCAACACCTGTTTTCAATAATAAAGTATGTTGCTTTATATTGAAACGATAGGAAGCAGCTATGTTCATAACAACACAATCAGGTAAATTTGATTCTCCGAACTCCGGATTATATTTGGTTTGCCTTGCTGAGCCATCAACTGAAAGATCTGCAGTAAAACGATGTAACGAATATAAAAGACCGGTGCTGTATGTAAGAGGCTGCATCAATGGTAAGTCACCAACATCTGCGCCAATACCTCTGCGATAGCTTAACTTACCGGACCATAGCCAGTTTTCTGACACCCGATAATTAAGATCAATAGAACTATTATATATAGATGCATAATTCAGTTGCCTGTACACTTTTACACCTGCCGCTCCAATCGTCATCACACTTAAACTACTATCTGGTTTACCAATAATATAATCTGAAATGTAGAAATAAGAACCGGATAGTTTTGCTGAAAAGCCAGACCTGCTATAAGAGACTGTTCCATTTAATGTTGCAGATTTTTCGTTCTTCATTTCCGGGTTACCTATATAATCGTAACGATCAAAACTGTTGAACAGGTAAAATCCAAAACCCTCAGAAACACTGGGCGCCCTCTCGCCGTAAGCAATTCCAATACTATAGTTCCAATGTTTATTTTCATATTGCAATGACGCCGCAGCCCTTTTCAGCAACCGGGTTTTACTTTTATCCATACCGGCATAAAAAATCTTCAAACTTTCTAAACCCAATTGATTGCTTACAACATTATTATGTACACCAATACCAGCACTGAAGGTAGAATTCCAATGTTTAGATAACGTATATTTATCCTCTGCAAAAATATCAGCGTAATTGGTATGAACTCCCGGCCAGGTTAACATAAACATATCCATTTCGCCAGGTGTATTCGAATGCATGGTCATCTCAGCCAATGAACTGTTGTGATGTCCGCTGAGGTTAGCCTTCCAGTTGTGTTTTCCAATATCGCCCTGCACTATCGAATAAAACCCAATTGTTTTACTCCAGCCGGGCATATCCATCCTTATAGGTACTATCGGCCGTTTGGAATCGTCCATCACATGCTTAACATCATTATAATAAAATTTGGTTTTCCATTGGGCAATAGTTGGGGAGATGTGATGCCGAATATATTCGACGGAGGCAATTACAGCTCTTGCCAGGGAGACATCCATGGGCAATGCAGGATAACCCACATCAACTGCTTGATCATAAATTACTGATGTCTCAATATGTTCATGCTCATTAATTTTAAATCCAGTAATAACCGACATATTATATTTGGTAAAGCCGGAATACAAAATTTCATTACCATTACCTGCTTTATAATTTTTTGCATTGCGCCAGGTAAAATCAATATCTGCAAAAAATTTTGGCTGGGAAAATGACAGTGCCGTTCCAGCAATCTTTTGGAGATTATTTGATTCGAATCCGCTGAATACCGAACCTTTTAAATTTTTCTCCCCAAAAAAACTTTTCTTTCTCACCAAATCAAGGCTGCCGGCAATAGTAGCACCTCCTGAAGGTCCTGATGGTCCACTATGCACATTAGCCCTGGCAAGATTTGTAATTTCCACATAGGAAGTTACAGGGTCCATTTTGTCAGTACAAGCCGCATAAATACGCATACCATCAATTGTGATTACACTTCTTTCAGAAGCCATACCGTTGATATAAGGTTCCCAAGCATAAGTTCCCCGTCTTATCATATTCACAGCATTTGCTTTTGCCAGAAAATTGTCTAATGAAGATAAAGGCTTGGTTACCCCGTCTGAAGGCAGGCGTGGTGAAATAATTACAACTTCCTCTAATTGTTTTCCATTCGTACTATCGTTAAAACCTGAACTTTCACTTTGACTAAATGCCAGTTCGGAATATAATACACAGAGCATCCCGGCAATAATATATCGAATCATAGAAGTAAGTTTAAAATTCTAATTCAAAAAATATACTACTGGCTTCATGGACATCCGTTACCGGCTCACCTTTGAGTATATTTTGAGATGCATCTGCCAACTGCAGGTTG
Source organism: Bacteroidota bacterium (assembly GCA_018268105.1). Classification (GTDB taxonomy): domain Bacteria; phylum Bacteroidota; class Bacteroidia; order Chitinophagales; family Chitinophagaceae; genus Agriterribacter. Next base: position 68,317 of record JAFDXG010000032.1, read on the forward strand.
ATTTTCCAGAAACCAGTCATGGTAAGGCTCAATTTTCCGTAATACATTTTGTCTGTACCCTGTGTGAGATTTACATTATTGGGAGAACCATGATTACCCATGCCCGGCATCCTTGGATCTATTTTGATTGTGTAATTATCCGCTGTCACAAAGTTCATCATAGATTCCATCCGGTACAAAACAACTTTTATATCATTTACAGCAACGCGGGGGATTGCAGGTTCAACCAAAGCCATCACGTAGCGTTTACTATCACTTCCCTGGAAAGATTCCACCACACGTTTTGATGCGGCAGCTACCTGTATTTTACCCTTTGCCGTATTTACAATGCCATCAACAGTATAATCAATTTCAATTTCCCAATATTCCATTTCGCTACCCGCCATTTGAAAAACAACATATCCTGTATATACAGACTGTGCATTTTCTTTCTTTGCAATGGACGAATAAGGGCAGGAATGACTCATGCTCATCATATGCATAGTAGGTTTCCATGAAATTGTTGTATTGGTTAACGGAGTGCCTTCTGTATTTTTTATCTGTATAAAAATTGCGTTGTAGCCAGTTTGAAATTTACCACTGGCTGTATACAATGATATTTTATGTTTGTCATTAGAGATGGTGGTTACTAACTGAAGACCGTCTAACTCGTTGACAGGAGTTAATGTGTTTTCCTTTTTACAGGAGATAAAAATTAATAAAGCAGCAACAAGCATTATGCTGTATTGCATTATTTTAATGAATTTCATAATCATAATTTTTTAGTAGGAGAGGGGTGCCAAAATTTATCCATTTCTTATTGGCACAGGCAGATAATAGCCTGGTTTTAGTATACAGCTATACTACCTGAAATACGTAAAGTATGTACCCGAAAAAATATTAGAAAATTTAATTTTAGCTTAACGGAATGTCAGCAGGGGGTTTAATTAATTCCGTAACATAAAGAAAAGAATAAGATTGCTGGTAGTAGATACCTTTTATAGCTGTATCTACCTGGAAAAATTCATTATGTACAATGCTGAATGGCCGAGCCGGGGTATTACATACGGTTTCCACCTGTAATTGTTTCAATGTGTCGGCTGCGTCCTTTTCATTTTGCTCTTTTTGCATTTTTGCAAGTTTACATTTACCATCGCATTTCATCTGCGGGCGATACTTGTTTTCGCAAAACATAGCAATGAACGTTTCGGTATCATACTTATAAATTGCATATAATACCGCATTTTTCATAATGCTAACGAGCATAATCATCAGTATAAATGCACTTGTTATTTTAGTAATTGATTTCACGAAACTATTTCGACAGAGTATTTGCCTGCAAAAGTAAATGATTCTGAGATTAGTATTCTGTTTTAAGTCATGTACCGAAATGATATTTGTAAGCTTTAAGCTATTTTTTACCTGATAATTTTTTATAAATATATCGTAATACCGGGGTTCTTAATTCCCCAACAAATTGAAATAAAAATCTGTTTTCAATAGCAATATAATTCTGCCAACTTCATATCTATTTAACATAATATAAATTATAGGTTATTTATCATATTCGATTTTTAATAAAACCTTGTGGTTAGCCTTTGCTAAAAACTTGATTTACTTATTGTCCGGATCGCAATAAACCAAACCTGTAATTGGTTTCTTCATCACAATTCAGCGTACATATATGGTAACAATTATTCCGCCAAAACCTGAATATAACAGGTTTGAAATTCCTGATAATTCTGGTAAAAACAAGGAGTTTGAAAAATACGTATTGCAAAACCTTTTCCCACAACAATATTATACACTAATTGATCCGAAACCAGGTAAAATGCTGAAGGTGAAAAACATTCATCGTACTGATTTCATTTTACATGATTCAATAACGGGGCTTGAATTTAAAATACAATGTAAATATCATCATGCTCTTATTTCCAATAGTTTCAGATTTAGTGAAAACTTTCAGGAAAATAAAAATATTTCATATACTGGGCACCAAACTTTTTTAGTATTGGGATTAGGTGGTTCACCAGATTCCCCAAATGAAGTTTATTTCTCCGACTTTAAAGATTGTCCCAATCAACACTTATTAAAGCGTCACCTGAAAGGTAAATTCATCTCCGGAACTCAAATTATACGTATATCAGATATGTATAAGCAGGAAACAAAACGAGTTGTTCTATCAAAAAAAATTGCTTAAACTTAACCTTTAATGCCGGTGAGAATCATAGTCAGCATAATCTGGCATTCGCTTTACTTTTTTTCCATAATACCGTGCATATACTGCATTTATTTCCGCTTTCCTGTCAAATTCAAAACGGCGAATGATATTTCTCTTTTCCGACCTTCTTAATCTCCAATTGTTCTTCACATGAAAAATGCGTTCATCATAACGCATATTTATTTGCGCTATCATCGCATCCCTGTCATATACGGTAAATTGTTTTACAGGATGGTTGTTGAAATGACTGTAACCATCGTTGTTGTACGGGTAGTAGTCTCCGGAGTTTTTATGCTGTGCAAAAACAAAAGATGTCAGCATAACAGCGGCAGCAAATGTAAAAATCATCTTCATAGTTGTACTTTTTAAAAAGTTAGTAATTGTGGTGTATGATTTTTATTGACTGTTATAGTTTACCAAAGATTTGTTAATTACAAAACTCTGATTGTTTGCTCTGATGACTCTGATACTTTGCAAGCGAATTCAATAATGATCATTACATTTGTCCCTTAGAAAACAGAATATATCATGAACCCGTATGTAACTGATTTTGTAAGTCTCCTTAAGCAGGAAAATAATATCATATTTAACATGACCTCCGAAGAGGCAGCGGCAGCAATTGTTTCGGGCAACCCCGAAGCCGTAAGAAAAATAGATGGACAATTTGCAATAGTAGAGAAAGTAGGTCAGCAGGTTTTTATGGCCCGATCAATCGGACGCCCTATGCGATATTTTCTTGCTAAGCAAATTTCAGGTCCCCTTCTTATAGTAGCTGAACGTATGGATGAGATTTATGATTATCTCAAACAAAAAGGTTTACACAAACAATTTCATCCTTCTTATACCAGGATGGTTCCGGCACATTTTGTAGTAAGGCTTGAGGTGATTGGCTGTCCTGACCCGAACCCGGTATATACAAGATTTTTTGAACCGCAAAGAAATGTACTTCCAACTGATATTGACGCCATTGGTAAGAAGTATATTGAAACCTTAGCAGACGAATGCCGGAAATGGCTATTATCTATACCAGAAGAAGAACCTGTTGGTGTTCTCTTTTCAGGGGGTATTGACAGCGGGTCTGTGTTTTTAGTATTATATCACATGATGCTGAGATTAGGCATGTCGCCCCAAAGATTAAAAGCATTTACACTTTCTGTAGATGGTGGCGCCGATGCGAAACAGTCGTATGCATTTATGGATAAACTGGGGCTTTCATTGTTTCTGGAAGTGATTAATGTACCATTATCCTCCATTAATTATAAAGAAGCCATTAAAACTATTGAAGATTATAAAACCCTTGATCTTGAATCTGCTACAATGGCACTTGCTCTTTGCAGGCAGATCCGTGAATTATACCCTGATTGGAAATATCTTGCCGACGGAGATGGCGGTGATGAAAACCTGAAAGACTACCCGATTGAAGCAAACCCTGAACTCACCATTCGCAGCGTTTTAAATAATATGATGCTTTACCAGGAAGGATGGGGCGTTGACCGGATAAAGCACTCCCTCACCTATTCCGGAGGGCAAAGTCGTGGGCATGTACGATCTTATGCTCCTGCTACAAAATACGGATTCCAAAGTTTTAGTCCATATGCATTACCTAACGTGATAGAGGTGGCGGAAGGCATTCCTTTTATAGCTCTTACCAATTGGAAAGAAGAAGTGCTGTATGCTTTAAAAGGAGAAGTGGTAAGCAGAGGTGTAAAAGCAGTAACCGGTTTTGATATGCCGGTATTTGAAAAACGTAGGTTCCAGGAAGGTGCTGTATCACCCGATGCATTTTCAAAGGTTTTTGCACGTAACGAAATTGAATACAGAACATTCTTTCATTCTCTGTATGCATGACAATTTTGACAGCAATACCATAACTTCTTTACGTTCTGGTAAGAATAAATTAAATCCTTTTTTACCTTACCATTTTTTACATGAACAGGAACCCGGTTTGCTTGGTGGAATAGAATCAGTCAATACAATATTTTTAACCGGCAGGGAATGTGTTTTTAAATGTCTGATGTGTGATTTGTGGAAGAATACTCTTGATGAACTTTCACCTCCGGGCGCTATTGTGAAACAAATAGATTATGCTTTGGAAAGATTACCCAAAGCTGATGTTATTAAATTATATAACAACGGGAACTTTTTTGATACCAAAACTATTCCTGCAGATGAATACCCGGCAATTGCCAACCGTCTTAATGATTATTCCAGGATAATTGTAGAAAATCATCCCCAACTTTGTAATCAATCCTGCATTGAATTTAGTAAACTATTAAAAGGAAAATTAGAAATTGCTATTGGGTTAGAAACCATTCATCCAGGGGTATTGCCCAGACTTAATAAGCAAATCACGCCGAATGACTTTAAGAAAGCAGTTTTGTTTTTGAGAAATCATGATATTGATGTCAGGGCATTTGTATTATTAAATCCCCCTTATCTTACTGATGCTGCCGAGAGTATTTTGTGGACACATAAAACTATACAGTTTGCATTTGATTGTGGAGTAGCAAGATGTGCTATTATTCCTGTAAGACCAGGCAATGGAGCGATAGATGTATTATGGAGAAATAATTATTATACACCGCCCTCGCTGGCTATGCTCGAAAAAGTTTTTGAAAATGGATTATCCCTGCATCAGGGGCAGGTATTTGTTGATACCTGGGATATAGAATTTTTATCAAAATGTGACCTTTGTTTTAAAAGCAGAAAAGAACGTATGGAAAATATGAACCTTAGTCAGCAAATAGCACCTGCAATACAATGTACATGCATCACAAATTATGAATAACAATCTGAAACATTATGATATAATAATTGCGGGTTCAGGTTTCAGTGGAACGATCACAGCTCTTGCCCTGCACAATTCCGGATTTAATATTTGTATAGTAGAAAAAGGGAAACATCCCCGTTTTGCCATTGGCGAATCTTCCACGCCAATAGCAGATATGATATTACGTTCGCTTTCGCAAAAATATAATTTGCCCTGGCTTTCTGATTTTTCGCGTTATGGTAGCTGGCAACAATCTCACCCTGAAGTAGTATGCGGCATAAAAAGAGGGTTTAGTTATTTTAAGCATCATCCGGAAAAGGAATTTTCGACGAATGCCAATCATGATAATGAATTACTTGTAGCAGCTAGTGTGAATGATACTATGTCTGATACTAACTGGCTACGCTCGGATGTTGATTCGTTCCTGGTAAATAAGGTCAAAGAATATGATATAGATTATTTTGATTGCACAGAGATCACCGGTGCTATACGGGAAAACAAAAAATGGTTTTTCGATATACAACGTGAGGAGAATGCCATGTGCATTTCCGGTAACTTTTTTATAGATGCCACAGGCAGTGGCAAACTGGTTGATAAATTATTTTCAGTGCAATCTGTTACAGCAGGATTTCTTACCAATTCTTTTGCAGTATTTTCTCATGTTGAAGACCTTCCAAGGTGGACTGACATCCTGCATAGTAAAAACATTCCAACTGAAGAATATCCGTATGATCCGGATAATTCTGCCCTGCACCACGTGCTGGATGAAGGATGGATATGGGTACTTCGTTTCAATAATAATCGTACAAGTTGGGGATTTACATTGAATGGAGATAACAGTACTTTATATAAAATGAGTGCATCGGATATTTGGAATGTCATGAAGAATAAATATCCTGATATAAAAGACTTACTCAATAAAGTATCTATTTCATCACAGCCGGGCACAATTGTACACACCGGAAGGCTTCAGCGGAAACTGGGAAAATGCTTTGGTGATGGCTGGATAGCTATGCCGCATACATTCGGGTTTGTGGATCCGCTTTTCAGCAGCGGCATTGCCTGGTCGTTAGCAGGTATAGAACGAATATTGGAGATAGTATGTAATAACAGATCATTTGACGCCCCCCTGTATGAACAGCTAAAAGATTATGAACAAATGATATTTTCCGAAATCGGGTTGATAGATATGCTGATTGCCGGTTGTTATCAATCCATGAGGCATTTTCCTCTTTTCAATGCATGGTCAATGCTATACTTCACTTTTACCATCATGTACGAACAACGCCGTTTGAAAAACCTGCCGGTAAAATGTTTCCTCGAAGCTGATAAAGCTGAAGTGCAAAATATGATTCAAACAACTTACAAAGAAATACTAAACCTCACGACGCAAAAGACGATTTCAAAACAGGATATTAAGGTATTTACTGATAAGATCAGGGATCGGATACAACCTTATAACATAGCCGGACTTTTACAACCATCTTCCAAAAATATGTATCATCACACTGTAGCTATGTTGTGATGGTTATCATTGTGGGTTACTTATGAATGGGACTGTCAGGATCTTATTTGTTCCATCCCTACGGGATTATAGGGTATTTTTATCTCCGACCTACCGATATCATATCCCTACGGGATTTTGGGACTTAGCCATATTACGATTTTTTGCTCCACAGATGTATCGCCTCAACTAAATGCCGATAGGCATATTATATTGGTAACTCACCACACCTGCACCTGAGATAATGCCGTAGGCATGGTACTTACTCCGGCTCCTGAAAAACATATCTTTCATCATACTCCACTTCAAATTTTTCCAGAAACAACTTATATCCCTCCAAAAAACTTTTTATATTTCTAAAATAGTCCAGCTATCCAGGTACAATGTCCGAGGTTACAGCCAGTAGAGATTCATTTTACTAAGTATCAAGTTGTAATCATGGTTATTTCCCAGCCATCGGCTTCAATGCATTTTTAAAGTTATCTGTAGTTATCAGCCGGGTATTATATTGCTGCCGGTACATAGTATGCCTGGCATCCGATGGATATTTTACATTCGACCGGTAGGGATAAGCAGGCATGG
>JAFDXG010000033.1 GCA_018268105.1 Bacteroidota bacterium
TTGAGGGTCGTTTGTTTGCAAATACTTTTTTATCTGATGTGCAGTATATTTAACAAAACTCCCCGCAGGGCTTTCTTTTCCATTTAATGCAAGATGTGTCCATATAAGATGAATATGATTGGGCATAATGACATAACCAAAAATCCTGACGAGCGAATACTTTACCAAATAACACAGAGAATGAATTAATGTGAGCTTTATATTATCATCTTGTAACAGATGCCGAAAGTCAATAATGGTATCAGTATAAAAATAAACATCCTCCAATTCCATTTGACCTTGTCTTTTGTGTTCTATATTCATAGGTTAATTTTTCAGAGAAATGCTTCGAACAATATAAACATTTTTCTGGTGTGTGAAGACACACACCAGTAGGAAAATGTTTGAAGCTATCACGAAAGGTTTTTACTTAAAGTAAAAGTAAGGCAGCAGGTCTGGCTAAGTACAAGGCAATGCTACCAAACCTGCCAGTGCAGGTGTGAACGAACATTCAAAGTTTACTCCCTTCTGTACAATAATACTTTGCCTTTTATTTGTTAATCACTAAGTTATTCCGTTACATAAAATTCAATATTATACTCCGTTTCTCCGAGATAACCGTTTTTGTTAAAGATCACTGTCTTAGCTTCTTCGTTGTTATCCTCCAGGTGCCGGTTATTCAGGAATAATGTTTTGTCATTGTAAAATGCTTTGACCATAAATTTCCCGATGGGTATGTCCTTTGCCATAAATGTACCTGCAATATTCTCAACTTGTCTTTCAAAGGCAGTAGCAACTGTTCCATCAATTAAATTCGTTTCACCCGGATAAGGGGTAAACAGCAGTTTTATTTTTGTCATATCCAAATCAATACCCAATGGGTACAGGTCAACATGTGCACCATAATAACCGGTACCTCCGGGCCGCTGTCCGCTGAGCTTCCACCTGAAGTTTCGGACAGCGGCGGTGGCTTTGCTGAAAGCTCCGGTGTTATCAGGCTCCAGGTCAAATTGATAGGTTTGACCATAAGCAGTTTTCGTAAACTGGGCTTTGGCAGTCCAGTCGCCTGCAGGTTCATTAGGCAATGACACCTCATATTTCCCTTCATTATTACTGGAAGTGAATAGATAACAATTATACCACACTGTATGCTCAATCGTGATAAGTGCATCTTTCACAGGAAGGTTTTTAGCGTCCGTAATCATACCGGTTACCACGCCATTCTTTGTTCCCGGAACCGGAGTATCAGGCAGGGTATGATCTTTTCCACAGCTCGTAACTATTGTACTGCATATAATTGAAAGGAGCCAATTGAATGTTTGATATCTCATTTGTAATATTTTATTTTTATTGAATCGTGCTTTTTAAGCAACCTGTGAGAGTTGCAGTTTGTTTTCTGAAGCCATGTCTTGCAGCTCTTCGTCCGGAATTTGCGTGCTCAGAATATATCGGAAGTAGTAGGCAACAACGATTGCTGCCGGAATACTAATGGATGTCCAGGTAGCCAGATCTCTGGAGATACCCTGAAAATTTTTGTAATACCGGAGATAAGCACCGAGGCCAATTAAAATTCCGGCAAAGGCTGCCAGCAAATATCCGAGTATACATTGCCAAATCCATTTGGTAGGAGACTTGATGAATGGCCGAAGTTGTATGGCGTTGATGATACCTATGGACAGGAACATAAAAAGAATATCAAATGGCACGAAGAGCGTATAATAACCCAGCCAGAACACCCAGGGCGCAAAGAAAAGAAAGGGCCAGGTATCTGACAGTGTTTTCTTTTTCCCAACTACTTCAAATGTTTTATTTCTTGTAACTACGGTTGCAAAAACAAAAATGAATATTGAAATGCTGTGCATGATAAACTGTGATGTGGTCAGTATCTTATCATGATCGCCTGTAAACCCATGTGCAATCAGCGGGTGTAAAATGCCTAAAAATGCCGGGTAAACGAACAGGCTGCCGGATACCCATTTTTTTAAAAACATGCTTTTTGTTGCATCCATAATATTGATAATTTTGAATACAAAGAACTTTAGTTTTGAAGCCGTGAAAAGGTATTTTTTATTCCTGAAACGATATATTTTGCGCCATGGGCTTACAGGGAACAGTCATACGTACCATCTTTCAATCAGCCACTTCATTTGGTGCCGCATTTGACACACTTTGCCAGATGTCAGGCATAAAACCGGATGAGATCAGCGATTCAGAAAATATGGTGGAATGGGAAAAGGCGGCTCTTATTTGGGTTCCACTTCTAAAAATGACTAACGATCCGCTTGTGGGCCTTCACGTGGGGATTGGGACAGACAAACTGCTACATGGCATGGTTGGTTTTTTGATACAAAGCAGTAAAGATCTTCATCAGGCATACAGTATTTTATGCAAATATGGTCACCTCTCTTCACCTATGGTAGAATACAACTATGTAGAAAAGGATACAGCCATCCTGGAGATCAGGCAAAATAAAATGTGGCAGATGAAACATCCGGAACCGGCCCGGCAGGCTCAGGATTTTTTATTTGCCTCCCTGATAAATACTTCTTCGGCATTAACCGGCAAACGCATCGTTCCTTTAAGAATTGAACTGACTTATGAACGGCGGTCTGTTGATGAATACCGTAATTTTTTTGGTTGCGATATTTTATTTAATCAAGAGACAAATCGCATTATCCTGGATAAAAAAGATATCAAAACTCCTATACTTACCAGCGACCAGTCCATGTTTGAACGATTCCATGCAATGGTGGATGAAAAGCAGGCATTGATGGCCAATAACAGTACCGAAGGAAATCTGAAACAGGTTTTGTTCATGCGGTTTAAAGGCCGGATTCCGTCGGTTGATGAAGCTGCATCCGCCCTCCAGATGTCACCACGCAGCCTGCAGCGAAAATTGCTACTGGAGGGAACAACTTTTCGGGACGTTGCAGGAGCTATAAGAAAAGATATTGCTTTGCAACTGATGCAAAATCCTGCGATAAAAATAGCTGAAGTGTCAGATATTTTAGGCTACTCCGATCCAACAGCATTTCGTAAAGCTTTCAAGTCGTGGACCAACACAGTGCCCCGTACTATCAGAAAGAGTGCAACCCGGTAAGAGGAAA
>JAFDXG010000034.1 GCA_018268105.1 Bacteroidota bacterium
GTCGTTCCAAAAGGATTTCCCGAAAATCCGGTATTAGCGGTAAAAATTGATCCCCCAGCAAATATCAGTGCATTGGCAGAAGCCGCTGTCAGCCGATGCGTGGCTCCAGAGAAATCAATACTTCCTAAAACCTGTCCCGTATATCCTGCGGCTATTTGGAAAGAAATTGGATTAGAACCAGAGATATTCATGATGGAACCTCCTTCAACCAACAGATGCGGGCCAGTTACCAAAGCATCGCCTATAGTTATTGCACTTGTTCCGATACTACTGAAACTGACTGTTGCATTATTATATACCCTGATTTTGCCAACATTTTCTGTGGATGGTAATTGTGATACAACAGCATTTACGCCAAACTGAAGGATATCGGTACCGGCAGGAGAGTTTCTTTGTGGCGACCAGTTTGCGGGATCTGTCCACGATCCGGTTGAAGCTATCCATTCGTAAGTTTGTTGTGCGGTAATAAATAAAGGGATGGCAATAGCAATAAGCCAGCAAGCCAGGTGTTTTTTCATGGTGTAATATTTTAGCAATTAAATAAAAAAGGCTTGCAGAAGTATTGGATTTTTATATAGTAATGGAAATTTAAATAAAATTTTAGAAACAACTTAAATAATTTTAATCCTTCTCATTATGCAATTGTATTTTTGAAGCTGCCTGCATGATCGCCATCAGGTATTCCGACTATCCAGAATAAACTATTTACATGTTCGCAATTTGCAAAAAAGAGCTTCGTCAGTTTTTCACCAGCCTTACCGGTTATATTGCCATTATAATATTCCTGTTGTTAAGCGGTCTGTTTCTATTTGTATTCCCTGATACTAATCTTTTTGACGGGGGATATGCCACTCTCGATGTTTTTTTTGAAATGTCTCCATGGATATTGCTGTTGCTCATCCCGGCTATCAGTATGAGGAGCTTTTCCGATGAGTTTAGATCGGGCACCTATGAAATACTTGCCACAAGACCTTTAAGCAAATGGCAGATAGTTACCGGTAAATATTTTGCAAGCCTTATTATTGTTGTCATTGCATTACTGCCTACGCTGGTATATGTTTATACGATTGGTTCATTATCTACTGGAGGTGTTGATTCCGGAGGAATAGCAGGATCATATATCGGACTCTTTTTATTATCTGCTGCATTTACTGCTATTGGGGTATGCTGCAGCAGCTTTACCGGTAATGCTGTAATAGCTTTCTTATTAAGTGCATTTGTGTGTTTCATTTTATATAGCGGATTTAGTGCAGTAAGTAAAATACCCTCATTGCAGGGCGGGTTAGATTATTTTACTGAAATGCTGGGTATTGATTTCCATTATAGGAGCGTTAGCAGGGGAGCGGTAGACAGCAGGGATATTGTTTACTTTCTCAGCGTAATTATCTTTTTCCTTTTTATTACTTATAAAAAACTCCTGGGTCGTTAATTCATGAAAAGCTTGTTTCAATCCAAATACAACTGGGTATTTCTTATCATCTTGCTGGTATTGGTGAATATCATTGCTTCGCAATGGCATGGCAGGGCAGACCTTACAGCCGAAAAACGATATACGCTTTCTAAAGCAACCCATCAACTTTTAAAATCGCTGGATGAACCGGTAACAATCACTGTATTGATGGATGGTGATTTGCCAGCAGGGTTCAAAAAATTGCAGAACAGTACAAGAGATATGTTGCAGGAGTTTAAAGAAATTGGCGGCAGCAATGTGCAATATTCCTTTCGCAAACCGGGAGAGAACCTTGATGATTCTTCAAAAATGTACCTGCTCGATTCATTGCACAACCTGGGAATTAATCCTACTAACGTAAAAGCACAGACTAAATCGGGCGAAGGCGAAGAACAACGCCTGGTATATCCGGGGGTAATCATTAATTATAAAGACCGGGTTATAGGTGTTGACCTCTTGCAGGGGCAAAGCGCAATAGATGGATTAAATTCATTAAATAATGCTGATGCATTACTGGAATACAAACTTGCCGGCGGCATTGATAAAATCAAAAAAGACAAATTGCCCGCTGTAGCTTACCTCGTTGGCAATGGGGAATCATTGCAAACGGATGTTTATGATTTAATTGAAAGAACAATAAAACCAAACTACGGCTTCAGCATATTGCCTATAGATAGTGTACCAGTTATCCCAAATATTTTTAATGCAATGGTGATTGTAAAACCACAGCATGGTTTTAGCGAAGCACAAAAATTGAAGATTGACCAGTATGTGATGCACGGAGGAAAAGTGATCTGGCTGCTGGATTATTTATATGCCAGCCTCGATAGTCTTCAACGCAGTGAGGGAAGCTTTATCGCTTTTGATTTGGGGCTCAACCTGGATGATATTTTGTTTAAGTACGGTGTAAGAATCAACCCCGATCTCGTGCAGGATATTTCCTGTACGCAGATTCCGTTAAAAGTAGGCATGATGGGAGACCGCCCACAAATACAACTGATGCCCTGGTATTATTTCCCATTATTGTCAGCACCTAATAATAATCCCATTGCCAAAAACCTGGATTATGTAATGTCTCAGTTCCCTCAGTCAATAGATACAGTGAAAGCTGAAGGAATTAAAAAAACCGTTTTACTTTCTTCTTCTCCTAATGCAAGAATAATTGCAACACCTGCAAAGGTGGAACTCAACAGCGTGAAAACGGAAGAAGACCTCAAAACATTTACAAAGCCTTTTATCCCGGTTGCAGTTTTGCTGGAAGGAAAATTCAACTCTTTATTTACTAACCGTATATCATCTGCCACCAAAGACAGTCTGGGAAATCTATATAAAAGCCCTTTTTTATCTTCTTCATACGATAGTAATAAAATGATCGTGGTTTCGGACGGTGATATTGTCACCAACTACGTTTCGCAGCAAAAAGGGCCATTGCAAATGGGTCAAAACCCTTTTACCGGATACCAATACGCCAACAGGGAGTTTTTTCTTAATTGCCTTGAATACTTAGTGGGCAATCCCGGTATTCTGGAGACCAGGGGAAAAGATTATACCCTGCGGCTTTTAGACAAAAAACAAATTGAGGAGCACCGGGCTTTTTGGCAAATGCTCAATATAGGACTGCCGGTATTATTGATATTGCTATTTGCGCTGGTATATTCATTGTTGATGCGCCGCAGGTACTCTCATTAAATAATATTGTATATTTTAAGGTTTTTATCGACCTTGTTTAATTAAATAAGTACAATCACATTCACCATTTACCTCAATTTATGAATAGTACCGCCTCCAACCTAAACCGGACTTTAGGCCTGCGCCTTGCAATAGTCATGGTAATTGGCAATATCATTGGTTCGGGGGTATATAAAAAAGTAGCACCTATGGCGGCGGAGCTGCATTCTCCGGGATGGGTATTGATCTGCTGGTTGCTTGGGGGTATCATTTCATTGTTTGGTGCGCTGAGCAATGCTGAAATAGCAGGTATGCTTGCCAATACCGGCGGTGAGTATGTGTATTATAAAAAGATATACAACCGTTTTTTTTCATTCCTTTACGGGTGGTCAAATTTTGCAGCAATCAAAACTGCAGCAATTGCAGGTATAGCGTATGTATTTGCACAATCGTTACATAGCCTTGTTTCGATTCCTCCTTTTTTATCCTCCTGGGCTGATTTTAATATAGCAGGAATATTCTACCCTTTTGATGGATTTAATGTAAAACTGATTGCAATATTGCTGATAGTATTACTTACCTATTTAAATTCAACGGGGCTTAAAACCGGCGCCGGGTTGAGTAGTGTGCTTTTGTTGCTAATGATTGCAGGCATATTGATTATAGTATTATTTGGACTAAGTAGCCCCCAGTCTGATATAACCGCTTCTTTTAATTTGAAAACAACAGATGGCACACCCGTTACTATGAGTGCGGTATTTACCGCAATGCTGGCTGCTTTCTGGGGTTATGAAGGCTGGAACTCTGTGGGTATGCTGGGAGGAGAAATAAAAAATCCACACCGAAATGTACCACTTGCAATCACCATTGGTCTGGCACTCGTAATCATTGTATATTTCCTTGCAAATCTGGCATACCTTTCTGTTCTCCCTGTTCAGCAACTGGAACAGGTAAACGCCTCAGGTAATACCATAGCGGCAGTAGAGGTAGTAAAAACTTTTTGGGGAGATAGCGGTATGCGGTTCATGTCACTGCTGATTCTTGTATCTACACTGGGTTGCACACATGCTACGATATTGAGTAATTCACGAACCTATTATGCAATGGCTGCAGAAGGTTTGTTTTTTTCATCTGTAGGAAAGATCAATAAGGCAAATGTTCCCGGCACTTCGTTGTGGTATCAGGCAGTATGGGCCTGTTTATTGGTATTATCTGGCAGCTTTGATCAGATTACCGATATGCTCATATTTGCAGCATTTATATACTACGGCGCTACAACCGTCGGAGTATTTATCCTCCGTAAAAGAATGCCCGACGCACCGCGTCCATACAAAGTATGGGGTTACCCGGTAATACCTGCTTTGTTTATTATTTTCTGTGTGCTACTGGTAAGCAATACCGTTATTGAGCGTCCGCGTGAGGCCGGGATAGGGTTATCTTTAATCTTGCTGGGTATTCCCTTTTATTGGTGGTTTACACGTAAGAAATAATTACTTAAATGAGGGTAAGTATCCTAACTTATTTTAAAACTTTACAGATCTCTTTTGGAGATGACTCGTTTACTTATGGCCTTTAAACATTTGCCGGAAAAGATGTACTTTAATTTTTCTCAAATGAAAGTAATATCATTTTTATTTCTTTTTCTGATATCTGGTTCGTTGTATGCGCAGATAAATGTTGACCGCACGAAAACATATTTGGAGGAAAACGGGAAACCCTTTTTCTGGTTGGGCGATACCGGCTGGGAATTATTTCACAGGCTAAGCCGTGAGGAAGTAATTCATTATTTAGACGTAAGACAGCAACAGGGTTTTAATGTGGTAATGGCTGTGGCATTGGCTGAATTAGATGGAATCAATCATCCAAATTATTATGGAGATATTCCTTTTAAAAATATTTCAACGCTGGAGTGGGATGAAACACCCGGTAACGATACATCCAATGCAGAGGAATACGATTATTGGGATAATGTGGACTTTGTGATTAACGAAGCTGCTAAAAGAAATATTCATATTGGACTGTTGCCCAGTTGGGGCAGCAATGTGGTGCAACGGAGTGATAATCAGGTAATCTTTTCTACACCTGATAAAGCTTATACTTATGCAAAAAAAATAGCGGAACGATACATAAACCAAAAGAATATTATCTGGATACTGGGTGGTGACAGACCTGCTATAGACAATAGCATTGACTATCGTCCAATCTGGAGAGGAATGGCACAAGCCCTGCAGGAAGTGTATGGTAAAAATGTATTCATCGCCTATCATCCCAATTGGCGTACCAGTGAATATTTTAAGGCAGGTGATCCCTGGTTGAGCATGAACGCCATACAAAGCGGACATGCAACAAGGGATGTACCTGTATGGCACTACGTAAGAGCGGATCTGGAAACACTGCCCAAGCGCCCCTATATGGATGTGGAGCCTTGTTATGAAGATCATCCTGTTAACCCCTGGGATGGTAAATGGACACGCAAAGGGCGCGGATATTTTTCTGCTTATGACGTGAGGGCAAGAATTTACCGGGGCGTTTTTGCGGGTGGCTGCGGTGCAATATACGGGCACCACCAGGTATGGCAGTTTGTGGATACCACCAGGAGTAAACCGCTATTCACAGGTGACACATTGATTGGCTGGAAGAAGGCAATTTATGCGAAAGGAGCTTTTGAAATGCAGTATCTCAAAAAGCTTATGTTGTCGCATCCTGATTTTCATCGTGTGGAGGATAGCCTGCTCATAGCTTCTTACCACGGTAGTGATTATAAAGATATTATTATTGCCACCCGCAATCAAAACAAAACATACGCCTTAATTTATCTTCCGCAACCCATTACCATTAAAGTAAATTTGAACCGATTACTAAAAAGACAGAAACAGATATCCTGGTTTAACCCGTCATCAGGAGAGGAAACTGTATTACCCCGGGTATATACCAATGGAGTACAAACCTTTACCCCACCAAATAAAAATCAAAAAGACTGGGTACTGGTTGTAGAGGTGAGGTAACCTATTACAATATTAACTATTGAAAGGGAATTGGAGCAAAAGCGAAACTTGATTTGCAATTACACTTTCAAAGGAACTATTTATAAACAAAATGGCGCCGCAAAACTACTACTCCCGAGGAATAAAAAAGAAAGGAAATTATTCGTTTATCAGCTTAGCTTTCATCTCCTGTTTTCCTCGGTTTTTTCAAAATTCACTAAATTTCTTTGTAACGTATTGACATTCAATTTGTGTATTTTTTGTTTGGGTGACCCAGCTATTTTTGTGCGGTCATGTTTATCAGAAAAAA
>JAFDXG010000035.1 GCA_018268105.1 Bacteroidota bacterium
AAAGTTTCAGCAAACATCTCCTTCGGTATTCAATCCTTTAGCTGCAGCCGTGCAATGCAATTTAGGCAGGGTGTATATGGAAAAAAGTTACCTGGGTACTTATGATGTGAGTAAAACTGACAGCACCATTGCACATAATTATTTTAGCAAAGCTATTCTTTTATACAGGTCCCTGGCTGCTGAAGCCCCGGAGGTTTATGAGCCTGCATTAGCAAATACCAGCTATTACTTTGGTGATTTTTTCTCAGAAGCCAACGATAATGACTCTGCTGAAGTCTTATATACCCTGGCCATCAATTTGTACGAAAAATATACTGAAGTTACTCCCGTTGCCTTTGACCTGCAGTTGGCAAAGGTTCAGCAAAAACTTGCAAAATTATACCTGCTTCGCAATGGCGAATCTGCAAAAATCCTTTTGCAAAAAGCACTGGTTATTTATAAAAAACATGCAGCCGGCGGCGAGGATATGGGGGAAAATATTACAGGAGTGATGTTTGATTTGGCACTGGCAGATTATTTTACACAAGTAGCTTATTCTAAAGCTGAAAAAGAAAAATTACTTAAAAATCAGCTTGAACAATTCAAAGCATTGCAGACTACTTATGAAAACCTTGAGAAAAAAAAGCCGGGCAGGTATACAGAAGACATTAACTCATTGCATTCATTAATTCAATCAATTTATAATGAGCAGACAAGGGTTAAAGATCTGGATAGCTCCAATTTCATGCATACTGATGATAAGGAAAAAGTAGAAAATGAACTGAACGGAATAATAGAGGATATACAGACTGCAACAACGCTTTCCAATAAACTCATGCTGCAGCAGTTATTGGTTACCCGAAAAGAAGGATATATAAAGTCCGGGCTTTTTACAGACATAATATCCCTGGGTCACGACCTGAATGGTTTGTCGTGGTACTTGTTGCTGAACAGCAAATTCAAAGACGCAGAACAAGCGGCGAGAGAAGCGCTTAATCCGGCTTTTAAAAAACCTGATGGCTATGACCGGGAGATAGAATATGTAAAAGCCAATCTGGCCCTTGCACTGTTGCTGCAGGATAAGTATACAGAAGCGAAGGCGATTTATGCATCACTAAAGGGGAAAAATTATATAGATGGGACAAGTTATATAAGTATGTTTATTGATGATATGGCTCAAATGGAAAAATCGGGAATAAAACACAAGGATTTTGAAAAGATAAAAGCTTTTCTAATTGAATAAACAAAGTTTCAACATGATGGAAGAACGTTCTCAAATAACAGATGTCTTTATTTCTTTTAAAAGCGCTGATAAAGAATTAGCGGAAGAGCTATACCATTTTCTCGAAGCGAAAGGGCTATCGGTTTTTTTGTCTACCGAAACGTTACCACAATTGGGCAGCAGCGATTATCGCAAAGCAATTGATAAAGCGCTTGACGAATGTAAGCACATGATTGTGGTGTGCAGTAAGGTTGAATATCTGCATTCGTCGTGGGTAGAAGCGGAGTGGGGATTTTATATTGGAGAAAAAAGAGCAGGAAGGAAAATGGGCAATATTCTGACCGTAGTAACCAATGATATAGAGATAAAAGACCTGCCGGCAAGTCTCCGATATTACCAGGTGATTTTTTTTGACAAAGACAATTTTGATCAAATAGCGGCTTATGTAGGCAAAAACTTTGAAGACCCTGTATATAAGCCCGCTCCCAAAAATTTTCTAAAATCAAAATGGGTTATGCCTGTTTTACTGTTTTTATTATTGTCAGGTATTTTCTGGTATTATTTAAAAGAGAAAAACCAGCCTTTTGATATTACTTTTTTTGCAGTACCTGATCCGCAGCTAAATTTAAATCCGGATTACCCGCAATTTGAAGGTGGCAGGCTGACTATTTATACCGGCAATAAGGAAGACAGCAGAAACATTCTGCCCAATCAACCGGTTTCCTTTCAGCAGGTTCCTTCCTCTTTTTTGCATAAGAAAGTAGCTGTTCGTCTTGATGCCCGGCGATGGAAATTATCTGTTGACTCCATTGTAATAAGCAAATCTCCTGTTCAACTTTCTCTCATCCCTAATGGCTCTATGGGCACCGTGTTTGGAAATATTAAAGACTTCATTGGGAATGGAATTGCAGCCTGCGCAGTTGCAATAGATACAGATACCACTATTCAAACCAATGATGCCGGGTATTTCAAAATAGAGTTGCCGCTTCAGATGCAAAAGAGGCAATATATATTATCGGTTACCAAAGATAAATATCAACCCCAGCGTGTTGATTATTTTCCTGGGTCAGGCAATATTGATATTCTGCTGAAGAAAGTAAATTCGATCCGAAAATAAATTGATAATGTATTGTTGCCGATATGTTATTGACTTTACATTCACGAAATTGTTGTCTGATTAAACTAATGTTTGAATAACTTGCAGGTTTTAAAGCAGTGAGTTTCATGAATCCCGGAAAATTTGTATTGATATTTTCTCTTTCCTGTGTTTTATTAACGCTGTCATGCAGGCAGCCACAGCAAAATATGCAGGTTAATATTACGGTGAATAATAATCCTGAAAAACAGATGGTATCACTTATTGGTAAGGAGTATGGACTCGAACCGGTAGTACTGGATACTGAAATGCTGGCAGCGGGTAGTGGTAATTACAGCCTGCAAACACTTGTGTCTACGGAGGGTATATACAGTCTCCAGTTCGAGAAAGATGATCGCTATATTCTTTTTACGAACGATGTGCCAGAAGTGAATATAACACTTAACTGGAACAATTTTTCTGATTATACCGTATCTACACCTGCATCCATGTCGCTCAAAAAATTACTGCAGGGATATGAACCGTATCTGGCAGCAATGGATATGGCAAATAAAGATACTGCCGGCGCCATGACTGACAGTCTTCGCAATATTAAGCAGGGTACAGTAATGCAGAAGAAGGATTTAGCGCTTCAATACCTTTACCGTTATGCCGATTCAGCAAAGAGCCCTGCGGTAGCAGTATATGCATTAGGATTGCTTCAGCAGCAAAAAAACGATTCTGTACTAATGAAGCCGCTGATCAAAGATTTATCAGTTAAGTTTCCGCAGGATGAAACGGTACGGCAGTTGAACAAGGATTATAATGCCTGGTTGATAAAGCAACGTTCTGCCGTATCGCCCGGCAAGATGGCGCCTTTATTTACATTGCCCGATACTATCGGGCAACAGGTTTCTCTTCAGTCGCTGCGTGGCAAATTTGTACTTGTAGATTTTTGGGCAAGCTGGTGTGCCCCGTGCAGAAAGGAAAACCCCAACGTGGTAGCTGCCTACAAAACTTTCAAAAATAAAAATTTTACCGTACTTGGTGTTTCGCTTGATAAAGACAAAACTGCATGGATGAATGCCATTCGTAAAGACAGCCTGAACTGGCAGCAGGTAAGTGACCTGGGTGAATGGAGCAGTGCTGTTGTAGATAAATACGAAATTGAAGCAATACCTTTCAATGTATTGATAGATACTGAAGGGAAAATTGTTGCGGTTGATTTGCGTGGCGATCGTCTGCAGGAGAAACTTGCAGAAGTTTTGCCCGATTAATTTACTTTATTGCACTGGCTTTACAGTATACCCTTGTTGCCGCAGCAGGTTAATAACCCCTTTATCACCTGCAAGGTGTCCTGCACCAACAGCGAAAAAAGTCGGGCTTTCTTTCATGGCACTTTCCATCTGGGGAATCCACCTGGCATTGCGGTCAAAGAGCAGAACTTTTTCCGAGCCCTGTATATCAGGTGACGAAGTAACCTGCTGGTATAATGAATCGAGGTTTTGCTTTTTGTACTCTGCCACCATTTTTGAAAAATCTTCCTTTTGCAGGTTGAATTCATTTACATAACGCATTATCATTTGAGCCTGTACGCTATCCGGCAAGTCATCAAATATCTGCATCTGGTCTTCAACGGTTTCCAGTCCAAGTACTTCTTTGTGCTGTTCTTTTGCCATTTCCACAAAGGCCATTTCATAGGATTTTTGATCCTGGCAAGGCAGCATCTTGAGCGTAATGATACTGAATAATACGAATGGCTTCATTGTGGCAAGAAAAGTGAGGGGCATTTTGATGGTGTCCCTGAAAAAATCATTCAGTTTATTATAGTCGCTGCCGGAGAAAAAGTCGCTCAATTTTTTACCCTTTAATACTGACAATTGCAGCATCTTCATATTCATTGCCGGATCGTCCATATCTATTTCAAGGTATATTTTATCAGAGGCAGCAAATGTTTTTTTGAGCTTATCACTGACAAAAAAATCTTTTTTGCAAATGATATGAATAGTCCCGTAGAGGTAGGAAGGTTTACTCAGTCCGTTTCCTGTAATTTCCCAAAGCAATGAATTTTCCACAGGGGGCTGTGCCGGAGCAGGATTAATATAAAACTGCTGTAGTATAAAAATGGGCAATAGCATAGAGAGTCTCTTCATTTTTTCAATATTTTTTTCTCACTCATTATTTCAATCTGGTAAGATATAATGCAATTGCGCCAAAATTACTGATAATTGAATATAATATTAAGCAGTCACAAATGCATGAATGAGTCATGAATGTACCAATATTTTATTCTGTTAGTTATCTATTCGCGTTTTCGTTGCAACTTCTTCTTTAGTAAACAAAGCTTCGAAGAGTTGTATAATTAAACCTTTGCACCAGGTTTGAAATGACAGGTATTTTAATAATTTGATGAAATTATTTTTGAAGAATAGAATAATATCAGTAACCTTAGTGTCTAAATCTTTTTAATTATGCTCTGTAAATTTCGCAAATCGGCTCACATCATTATTTTGGGCATGGCTGTAACCCTTGTGACTTTCGCATCCTGCAACAGCGGGCAGGAAGAAAAGAAAGAAGATGCTACAACAGTAAAACCTGCAGACAATACCCCGGCAGTTGACACCACTCATATGGATTCGGCTACAACCCGTCCGGTTAAAGGCGGCAATTAATATTTTACCTCTGAACTGCATTTTTAACCTAATAGAAATCTCATTACATAATGAGTAACGGTAAGCTTAATTACCCGGGGAATTCTTTACTTTTATTTTTAAAGTTTTCAATTTGAATTTCATGCCCTCTGCACCTGGTCTTTCGTGCGTTAATTTTTCAATCAGCCAATGTTCAATCCTGTGATGTGCAGGTATGAGTATGGCTGCAATAGCAACAAAGATCATAATTTCAAATACCGGAGTGTGATGGGTAATTTCTTTTACATTGGGATGCAGGAGAAGCGTTAAATACTCAAAAAACATCAGTAGGGAAATTACGCCCAGCACTTTTACAATTCTCACTCTTATTCTTATACGGTTTAATATTGCAGTTAACAGGAAAAGAAATACAATAAAGATCCCAATAAATAATAATTGCATTTGCTGGGCACGATTGCGAAGTGCAATAAGCCTGTTTTCTTCCATTTCCGCCTGCCTCAATTGTTCATTGCTTGACATGATTTGTATTTCTTTGATTTTACTGCGACTGTTTATGGTATCGTTAAGATGCTGAACATAACTCATATAAGCGAAGGCGCTGTCAATATTTTTCTTATCCTTATAATCATTAACTAATAGCCCGGCGGCTTCCATTTCATGTGATAAAAAGCCGGATTTTTTAGCTGTAGCCATAGAAAGTGTGGCATAGTATATCGCAGAATCTTTCTTGTTTAATTGCTGGTACAATGCTGCAAGCCCAAGGGTAGCTTCACAAAAAATATCATTATCATTAGCAGCCTTTAAAAAGGGAATGGCTGTTTGATAACGCATCAGGGCAAAGGGATAATTTTTCTGTTTTGTATAAGTATGCCCCAACCCTGTCATCGAAGTACCGATCAAGTCGCCATTTTTTAACTTATTTGCTATATCGAGCGATTTGTTGAAATAGCTATATGCGGAATCTGTGAGGTTCAACCGGTCATAGACATCTCCAATATTCAAAGCGATATTGTATTTAAACGGTTCTATATTATACTGGCTGATGATGGAGTCAGCCTTTGAATAGTATTGCAGTCCTTTATAATATTCTTCCTGAAAAACATAAACGATGCCAATATTCATAAGGACGCTTGCGAGGTTGTAGGGATTATTTCTTTTTTCTTCAATCTCAAGTTTTTTCAGGTTCAACTCCAGAGCACGCGGGTAGTTACCTATCTTCCTGAATATTTCAGCTAAGATTCCAAGTGATCTCGACTCGCCCTCTTGATATTTTATACGTCTTGCCAGGAATAAACCCTGCTGGGCTATTTTTAGGGCTGTATCCGGCTGATACATACTCACAGCATCGGCAATCTGCCACTGCAATATTACTTTTCCGCTATCCGGCTTTGTAGTTGCCAGTATTTTAACCAGGCTGTCTGCTGTTTGTTTTTGGGCATATATGTTGTAATTGCAAAACAAAAAAATAACAGCAATAAAAATTCTTTCCGGGAAATGCAGTTTAGTTGAAGGGATACTCATTATAAAAAATTTGGAGTATACAATATAATATTTTTAAATGAGCCTCGAATGTAAAAAATGGAGCTACGGATGTATGAAAGAGCCATGAATACACGAAAATTTGTCTCTTTAATTGCCTATTCGTGCTTTCCTGGCTATTCCCTCTTTGGATGTGCAGAATTTACAATTGAATATTTAAACCTTCATTAAGTAATATACTCCAGCCAAAACCCATTTGGTATCCAACTTTATGGCCTGTATATTTTGCAGTGAATATCTTAATAAACAGATTGAAAAACTATTGTCAACTTTCATAAAAATTTTCTTATATTGGAGAGCTATACATTGTAACCGGCACAATATCTTTTGTATTCCTCCAAAATCAATACCCCTCACAGTTGATTTCCGCGCCCATTATTCCGGAAAATAAAATTTTTCTATGTGAAATACCTTGCAGTTGCTATATTTTCTATGGTATATTCCATAACGCTGTCCCAGTCCTTCCCATATACATTTCAAACCTGGGATGTAAAGAATGGTTTGCCATCTAATTATTGTAATGCCATTGCACAGGATGCTGATGGCTATCTATATGTAGGTACAAATAACGGGCTATTCGTTTTCAATGGAAACGATTTCAAACCGGCAGCCTTCTATACAAAAACTTCATCTCTAACGGAAGGAATTGTTGAAGATGTTGTGATTGACAAGTATAACCGTATTTGGTTTGCAAGCATTGAATATGGAGTGGGGTTGATAAATATGAATGATCGCGATTTGCAAATACAATATTTTGTTCCACCGGCTTCGGACTCTTTTCCTAATCTCCAAATATTAAACAATCCCAGGGTATCTAAACTATGTTTCGACAGTAAGGGATATTTATGGGTAGGCACCCGTGGTAATGGGCTTTTCAGAATGGATACCACGATTAAAAAGTTCGAGTACGTAAAAATTGATAACCAATCTTCGCTGTATACCAAGTTTATTCGTTCTCTGTATCTATATAAACCCGATACCCTTTTTGTTGGATTGGTGAATGGGTTAAGTATGGTCAATCCTTTAAACAATAAAATTATACATCTTAATATGCATGTTGCTGAAACAGGAGTGAAATTATTGCCCACCATCAGGAAAGTATTACCCTGGGCAAACGATAGCTTTATGCTTGCAACGGACAGGGGTACTTACTGGCTGAAATTGAAAGAGCGTACTTTATATAATATTTTTAAATATGAAAAGCAGAAAATTGATTTTTCCAAATTGAACACCAGCGATATATACCGCTTTTCAAAGGATGAAGTTTGGCTTGCCACAGAAGACAATGCTGTACTATTCTTCAATTTAAAAACAAAGGCATTTGAGTACTCATACAAAAAGTCAGAATTTAATTTAGGAATATCCAGGGGGGGTGTAAACCGGTTTTATAAAGATGGCAATAGCAATATGTGGATAGCACATCAGCATGGACTGAGCCTTTTCCAGATTCAAAATACCTGGTTTAACAATTTTTCCGGTTCAGACAGCCGGCTGTATTCAGGTTCCGTTATTGCTGATCGCCACAATATACTTTGTTTTAAAAGCAATGCTTTAACCATCATCAATAGCAATACCGGCAATGTACAGGTTAAACAAATTACTATACCTGCAAAAAGATCGGTTGTTGATTGTTATGCTACCGACTTTTCACCAGAGAATTATATTTTATTTGTTAATGAAAAGTGTTATTTCCTGAATAAAAAAACGCTTCAGTCAAAAGCACTTCCTGTAAACACCGAAAAGTTAGATCCTGTTTATTTCAGGCACTTTCGCGTTTTTCAAAGTGTGCTGGATACTATAAATGGCAGGCAACAGTTTATTTTATTAGCCAGAACCACCCAAGGTAATATTTTACTGAAATATTTTCCGGATACCGGTAACATGGAACAATTTATTCTTCCGGGATTTGAACATAATGATTTTAAGAATGGGTTTACTCAAATTAAAAAAACCGGGACAGGAAAATACTGGATCAGTACATTATACAACGGGTTAATATATGTGGACAACACCAGCGTCACTATGCAATATGCTGCTACCCTAAAGGATATTGGAAAAAGAATCCCTGATGGCGAGATTACAGATTTTACCATTACTCCCCTTAATGATATCTGGCTGCTGAACAAAAAAGAAGGATTGGTGCATCTTACTCTGCAAGAGAAAAATATTAAATGCAGAGAGATTTTTGCAGAACAGGAAGGACTTACCAGCAAAAGCCTGTACAATATTGTACATGACCAGCAAAATAACCTATGGATTACGAGCAATACCGGTTTATTTTGTTTTCAGATCCGGCAAAATGACTTTTTGAGATATACGGCAACCAATGGATTCAGTAATATGAATTTTCATATGTACAACGCATATACGGTTTCGCTAACAAATGGGTATATAGTTATTTATGAAGACATTGGGAATATCACCTGGTTTAAACCCCAATCCGGTGTAAATGGAAATAGAATAAATCTTACCCTTCAATTTGTTCAGGTAAATGAACAATCTATTAATCTGAACTCTACATCCGGTTTACTGTCATTGTCACCAAATCAAAACAATATCTCTTTCCTTTACGATATAATAGATTTTGACCATACTACCATTTACCAGGTCATTTACAAGTTGGACCATTATGACAGCAAATGGCACAGTATCACCGGGGGAAACGAACTCAGGTACACCCAGCTTCCACCCGGTAAATATACATTCAGGATAAAATTGCAATATTCCAACAATGTATTCTCTCCTGAAAAATCAATACAATTCTTCATTGCAACGATATGGTATAAAACCTGGTGGTTCAAATGTATTGCTGCAATTATAAGTGGATGGTTCATTTATCTTATCATTCGAGGGTACATCAGCAGGAAGTTGTATCAGCAGAAAAAAGAACTGGAACTGCAAAGAGCTGTGGCCATGGAACGCTCCAGGATTTCCACCGAATTGCATGACGACCTCGGCAGCGGGCTTTCCACTATCAGAATATTAAGCCAGTCGGCCAATGGCTATGCTGCACTTGAAAAAATATCAGGCCATTCCAGAGAATTGCTGCAGAAGATGACGGAGATTGTGTGGGCGCTGAATATAGAAAATGATACCCTTGACCAGTTGATCAGCTACATCCGGTTGCAATCGGTTACTTTGCTCGATGGTGCTTCTGTGCATTACAGCTTCAATATACCAGAAATCATACCTACTATAAAAGTCAGCGGGGCCAATCGCCGGCATATACAGTTGATGGTTAAAGAAGCGGTACATAATATTATTAAGCATGCCGGGGCCACACAGGTGCATTTTTGTGTCAGTATAAAAGAACATCTTATCATTACTATTGCCGACAATGGTAATGGTATTGCCCCGAAAGACATATCTAAAATGCATTCCAATGGAATGAACAATATGAAAAAACATATAGAGGCGGTACAGGGAACAATGCAGATCCAAAACGGAACCGGCCTTACCCTGATTTTCACCATCCCCTTACAAAGGTTATCACACGAAAGTGCTATATAATTCCAGAGTGCCGTTTATTATATTTATAACCATGATCAGTGTTATTATAGTTGAAGACAATCCCGATTACCGGAAAAGCCTGCAAACGCTTTTTAATAATGCAGATGGATTTATTTGCAGGACTGCTTATGAAAGAGCGGAAGCCTGTTTACGGGAGGAGGCTTACCGGCAGGCAGATATCGCACTGATAGATATTCAGCTTCCCGGCATCAACGGCATAGAACTGGTAAAACATCTTACGACTCATCATCCCGGACTGCTTTGTATGATCTGCACAGCTTATGAAGATGATGAAAAAGTGTTCAGCGCTTTGGAAGCGGGGGCGCACGCCTATATGCTCAAAAGTGCAGGCAACGGCGAAATACTTCAGGCTGTGATAGATCTAAAAAACGGCGGTAGCCCTATGAGTAGCCAGGTTGCCCGAAAAGTAGTACAGTCCTTTAAGCGTTCGGCATCTGTTACAGTTCAAGTTCAGCTTACACCCCGCGAATCGGATGTGCTGAAATTACTCTCCAAAGGGTTACTGTACAAAGAGATTGCCAATAAACTGTCTATAAGCATAGATACGGTACGGCGGCATTGCTTTAATATATATGATAAGCTGCATGTACATAACAGGACAGAGGCGTTAAATAAATATTTTGGGAAATGAAAGCCTTGTGCATACTTCATCATCAGCACAAAATTCATCTGGCGCTGAGGTTCCATCTACAACTTTTGTGCTATTGACAACCCTGCATTGAACCATTAGCTTTACACAGCTTTTATCCTTCAATATATCTTTTGAACTTCCTGTAGCAACCCCTGCCCTGTATTCAATTATTGAAAAATGGAACTGACAATTGAAACGGGAGTTACACGGATAACAGATACTTCTAAAAAAGACTTGCAAATCATCATCCTTTCCGGATCTGTATTGCAGGCCTGGCAATTGCTGCAAAAAGAAAAAGCGCTATACCTGCTTGCTGGCAGGAAGCAATATCATATTACCCTTGTTGACAAAGAAGCGAAGAATAAGCACTCAAATATTTTTCTGCTGATGCTCAGGCGGTGCGCCCGTACGCAAAAAGAAATGCTGTGGCTGCAATCGCTTGACGCATCACTAAGCAGCTATTTAAACATACCACTAAAACTTACACCATGAGGTACATTATTTTTACTATTTTATTGTTCGTACAACTCTCATTATTTGCTCAATCAACCGGAGATTATAGGAGTAAACAGTCAGGCAATTGGCACGATCTTTCCAGTTGGCAAACATTCAATGGAACAACATTCGTTGACGCGACTGAAATACCATCACAAATCAGTGGAGTAATTACCATTAGAAACGGGCATACGATAGCTATAAATAATACAATAAATGTTGATCAGCTTATCGTTGAAGCTGGTGCAGTATTACAAAACAATGCAGGTATGTATCTGTATGATGGAGCAGGTACAGATCTTATTGTAAATGGTACATTAGATGGAGGGAATATTAATGGTGATGCTTTAGGTCAACGCCCCGCAATGGAAATCAACGGAGTAATGAACTGGAACGGTGGGGGATTGAGATCGGATTTAACCAATGCGGGAACTATAAATGTGGCGCCCCAATATGGTGTAGGCTTCACTAACAGAATAATCACTAACAATGGAGTTATCAACTGGAATAGTGGCACAATAACCCTTTATAATTCAGGAATTATCAACAACGTGGGTGCTATATTTACAATCAACAGCAACGATCAAATGTATCCAAGCGATTATGGCGGTAGTTTCTTAACTAATAATGGCACTGTTATTAAACAGAATAGCTCGGGAGAAACTGCAATAGGTATAGGATTTACCAATAATGGTACACTTAAGGGCATTGGCACTTATAGATTTTACAGAGGATTTAACAGTACAGGCACAATAGAACCGGGTGCTTCGCCTGGTATTTTGCAAATATCAGATGCACAGCCACTATCATCCGGCAGTACCTTACTTTTGGAAATAAAAAACGGTTCTGGTCCAGGCATTGGCCATGATCAACTTATAAGAAATGACAACTTAATATTAGCAGGTACATTAAAAGTTGTAAAAACAGGAAATGTACCCGTTGGGCAGTATACTATTATAGAGGTTAGTTCAGGAAATATATCCGGCAGCTTCTCTACGCTTGATTTGCCTGATGGTTGCTCAATTATAACTAACCAAACAAGCATAGTATTAAAAGTTGAGGATGTTGATTCAGATAAAGATGGCGTTCTTGATTCCCAGGATTGCGCCCCCACCGATCCCAACAAATGGCGCTCCGCTGAATTATATATTGATAAAGACGGTGATGGCTACGATAACGGAAAAGCAACTGTTTGCTACGGCAAGGATATGCCGGCAGGCTATATTCAAACCAGCAAGGGAGTAGATTGTAATGATAATGATGCTAATATAAACCCAGCTACCATTTGGTACAAAGATGCAGATAACGATG
>JAFDXG010000036.1 GCA_018268105.1 Bacteroidota bacterium
GTTTTGCCATTCTTTATTTTGGCGGTGGGCGCAAAACTGTCGGTATCAAAGAGCCAGGTGGTAGCCCCATCCCGCCTTCCCGAAAGGGAGGAGACGCTATGCCCGGGGCCGGGGAGGCGAGAGGTTGATAAATCGCCATCTTCATTTACCTCAAGCAAGCCGAGTATCTTTCCTGTCCTTGCATCTTCTTTCCATTCGTGAAGCGGTACATTACCATCCCAAACAAATTTAGTGATTGTATTTTTAAATTGCTTGCTTAATCTTCTGCCGAGGGCATCATAGGTAAAGCTCACAATTTCACCATCCGGGCGGGTTACGCTGATGAGCATACCGGCATCATCCCAGTTATATAACCAGGTCTCATCTGAACTACCGCGATATTTTTTTATAAGATTGCCTTCCGCATCATAACTATATTCCCAGCCATTGACTTTTTTCAGTTGCCCGCCTTTGCCATATATTCTGTCGGTTCTTTTTTCCGTAGTAAACAAATTACCTACCGCATCGGGGTTGCGCAACTGTTCCTCCCCATTGGGGTAAATGGTTTTGGCCAAATTACTCCATTGGTCGTGCTCGAAGCAGGTAATGCCTTTCTCATCTTTTATTTGTTTAAGCCTGTCGTTTACATCCCACAGGTATTGTTTTTTCTTTTTTGTTTGTATAAGGTGGTTACCGCCTGCGCTATGTCCTACAGTTTGCATTACCGGTCTGCCTATACCGTCCCGTTGCCAGTTGCTGCTGATGCCGC
The DNA here is from genome assembly GCA_018268105.1 of Bacteroidota bacterium. GTDB lineage: Bacteria > Bacteroidota > Bacteroidia > Chitinophagales > Chitinophagaceae > Agriterribacter. The sequence goes on from JAFDXG010000036.1 coordinate 749, forward strand.
CGGGCAATAAACGTTGTATTTCCAGCCCCAGCTTATCATATAAAAACGAAGACTGCCATGCGCCCGACTTCATCCGCAGCACATCGCCCATTTTATTAAAATGCTGTGTGATATCAGCGTCAAGACTGCTGCTGATATGCGTTCTGTTACCTGTAATATCATACTCCGAAGCTATCCATTCATCATTCAGCATCTCTTTAGTGATATCGCCCATCACGTTCCGTTCAAACTGCACTTTGGCAGATTCGTTGATGGCTTCCATCAATTCCCCATCTGTTCGGTAAGTGTAGGTTTCTGTTTTGCCATCACTATACGCCACATTTGTTACACGTCCGCAGCTATCATAGCCGTATCTGGTAAATTTACCCGCAGGGCGCAATACCTGGTTCACCCAGCCTGCCGCATTGCGGTCATACTTCCTGGTAATATTATCAAACCCGATCTCTTCGGTTACATTACCTGCCGCATCTAATTCAAAGCGATAGGGCAAGCCATGCTCATTCACTATTTTCCGCAATTGCTCTTCGGTATCATAATTAAAATGAATAGTTGCGCCCGCTTCCGTGCGACTGGTGAGCTTCCATAAACCCACATAGGTGTATTGTACTTCTTTCTGCTTATCGCGATAGCTTATTACATTATCAATGCCATCGTAATTCAATGTTATATGGTTGCCGTCGAAATCGTGCACCCTGTAAATACGGTTTTTAAGATCATACCATCTTTTTTGCATTACTTCATTAGGGTTAGTAATGCCTGTGCAATTACCAAGCATATCATAACTGTACCGGGTAACCGCACCATCATCAGTTTGTATGGCGGTTAAATTCTGATCAGGGTCGTAGCTTAGCCGGGTCGCAGCGCCTGTTGCGCTCATAATTTCTGTCAGCAACCCGTCATCATACGTATATTGTGTTTTTGCTTTCAGCGGGTTGATACGCTCTGTAAGGTTACCATATTCATCATAGCTCCATTTCCATTTGCCACCTGCCGCATCCATCGCTTCAGTAGGCAGAAAGGGGAACTGCGGATTGTAATATTCTGTTGCGGTAAATCCACCGGCAGCATCTGTTGTCGTAGCCAGGTTGCCCCATTCATCGTGGGTATACGCGGTTTGATTTCCCAGCGGGTCTGTTTCCCATTCCAGGTCATGAAAACGATTGTAGCGATACTGCCATTCCGCTCCGTTGCCATCAATTTTACTATACAATAATCCATGCTTATGGTTATAGGTGGTGGTATGCCCGAGGCTGTTTTCCACAACCGTTTGCCCCTCGTAATATGTAAGCTTATGATTGTATATATCGCCATCACCCCAGGTATGTATGCACCGGGAACCGGTGGTTTTGCCTTCAAACACAAAATACCATTGCATACCATTGCGCCAGGTTTCCTTCACCAGCAAATGATGATCATATTCAAAGCGCATTTGCTGACCCAGGGCGTCGGTATGACAGATCATATTGCCATCATCATCATACGCGTATTTTGCAATGGCAAAGGTTTTACCGGCTTCTTCGGGATGTGGTGCGTTGATCTGCGTAATACGTCCATCCAGGTCGTGTGAGAATGTCAGTATTCTCCCGGCGCTGTCAATGATTTGCTGCAGCTTTCCACCTCGATTGTATTCAAAGCGTATGGCGTACCCGTTGGTATTGGATATGCTCTGCAAAAAGTGTTCTTCGCCGCCATTATAGGCGTTCTTATATTTCTTTTCGGTAAAGCGGTATTGCAGACCGTCTTTATCGCTGATGTAATAATATTTATCAACAGGATGGCAATGCAGGAATAGTTTTTCGGTACGGTTAAATGTTTTTTTGCCGGGCGCAGGCAACTCAAAAACCGCAGGGCGGCCATCATTCATGCGATATACACCCTGGTTAAATTCATCAATAAAAAAGCCTATATCATAGTTATGATACCAACCATGACCCAACGGGCCTTTATGCACACTATCACTGTACCATGTGCGCTCCCATGAAAGCGGAATAACGCCGGGCAATGAAAAATCTTCTTCATCAGTAAATAACATACCACTTACCACATCCACCGGGTGACCAGTAACATGACAAATGGCTTTATTTAAAGCCGTGCCTAACCTTCCGAGAAAAGGAAGTTTACCTACAATGCCATGCAACAGTTTTGCAAAACCTGCATTGAGTATTTTTGTTAATGCAGCAATCGGATTAATCGGCGTAGGTATTGGGTTGACAATTACATTGTGCGATGGTATTGCCATGATAAACCCGGTAGGCATAAAGAGATGCATAGCTTCAGGCGGAGCTTTTTTCCGCATCAGTTGCATAATACCCACATCCCAGCAATCATTATTCAGATGTAATAATCCCGTAAAAGGATTGCTGTCAGCATTCAGAAACAAACTTCCAAACTGGGCATGTCCGGAATTCTTTAATACCGGTACAGGTGCAAAACTTGCTCCCATTGGAAAATGTGGAATAGTTTTATTCTTTGTACCGCTAGTAGTTCGAGGAGTAAAGCTCCCAAGTTTTACCGTTGCTCCCAACCCTGCCATGCCGAGTGCCATCATACCTACACTGAAAGCAAGACTTGCTGCTGCATCAGCATCCGCATCGCCTGTAGGTACTGGTGCAGCCATTGCTGCAACCGTCATTACAGCACAACTAATCCAATCTTTAGGATCCATGATCATAGCGATATATGGATGTGGCATTGGGATGGGTGATGGCGAGGGAGGTATCATTACAAAATGCACATCAATACCCATTACTGGATCCATGTGTGATGAAGCAGGTAAACAGGCAATGCCCTGCATAAAACTCAATGCCTGAAAAACTGGCATCAATGCTTTTTCACTGAGATTGTTAGTGAATCCCATTACCTGACCATAAGCGCCCATAGCAGCGCTTGCTGCACCTACAGTTTTACCTACCACACTTTGAGAAGCTTGTTCCCCAGCGGCCTTGCCCTGACGTGCAGCTTTCTCAATCTGTTTGTTCCTGTTTATTATGTCGGGCATGAGTTTTTTGTATATTGAATAGATAAATTTTCGTTAATCAGTTAATTTCAGTTACAGTAATCGTTGAATATTTAGTCGGAATATCTTTTAGTCATTCTCCAATCACTGCTTGAGAAGGATCATTCACTTGTTCATAATGTGGCTTTTTCCAGTTCAGTATTTCTTTCATCCAATCTTTTCCATATACATTCTCGGCAATTGCTTCAACTTCTTCACGGCTGACAAACTTTTCATTGTTTATTTCAATAAGCATTTCAATAATACCTGCAAACGTGGTATATTTTACTATATGGGCAGGAATCTGTCGGCTACATTCAATAGCTTTTGACAACCATTTACATGCAGCATTGATATCACCATATTTCTGATTACAATACCCCGCCATACGGCAGGCTTCCATAGCCAGTATTGTATCATTAGTAAATAGATAATGATCAGCAGATGTCTCAAAATCTTTCACTGCCAGTTCCCAATCTTTGTTCACAGTATATAAAGACGCACGCAGCATAATAGCCTGTGCTATAAATTTTCTATAGATGAATTCATCTCTAATCAACGATTTGGTCTGCTGTGCAGCATCAATACCCTCATTGGCAAACCGGATAGCTTTGCCGTAATTCTTATACCCTACCTGGTCATTTGCCAATGCTGCATACACTGCAATTACCTGCCCAATCCAGTATGGGTTTTTCTCAAGATTATTATAGGCTATGTCAATACAGTTATCAGCCCATTGCTGGGCATCGCTTTCTTTCCTTTTTTCAATTGCCTGCATCAGTTTAATAAATGCCTGCCGGTATTGTACTGCCGGATCATTAGGGTTTCCCATAGCAGCAACCTGCTGCATAGCATTACCCATATCCAACTCAGGATATAACGTAATAATTTCTTCAGGAAACTTTCCCGCTATTTTGTCAAAAAATGGATTTGGAGAAGTGTCATATATCAGCAGTTTAAATTTTTCGTGCATTCCGGCCTTTACTGCATATTCAAGCCAGAGATTGAATTGTTGTGGCTCAACAAAAGAAACTCTTAATATAGCAACCAGATAAATTCCATCACCCAGGCTTAGATAATTTGCCAGACGATTCATATTTTCGACAAATACAAATGCAGGATTATCTTTTTTTATAAGGGAATAATTTACTTCCCATGCAATTGGTTCGGTACGTATGCTTACGGTATCCTTATTTGCGGTATTCCAGATCTCAATCAATTTTTTCAATTCATCGAGCAGAGCTTCTGTATATTGTTCATCATCGTGATAGATACTTTCAAATATTATTGGGATGTCCCTGTTTGGTGTATCAATACCGAGAAGATATGTACTAAAAGTATCTACCATATCTTTTTCACTTTCTTCAGCATGAATACGTACTATTTGAACTCCAGGAGTAGACACAGCTGCTTCCCATTTTTCGGCAAGTAATTCCATTCTTTGTTGTATAGGATTTGATGCAACAGACATATTGAATACCTTAGATTAATTAAGTGCCACTATTGCACCGGTAAGGGAAAGTTTACCTCCGGCACTAATATCTGTTTTACCGCCACCGCTTACCGAAGCTTCCGCAGCACCACTAACATTTGCTTTTGTTCCGCTCATCGCAGCTTCAGCTTTTTTGCCATCTGCCGCAAATGAGGCACCACCGCTGGACATCGTAGCATTATCTGAGGCTGAAGCAGAAATGGTTTTTCCGTTTATGCTGATCTCTTTCCCGGAAATAGTAATACTCCCATCTTTTTTCATTTCCACAGAAGCCTCGCCACAAGTAAGCGTAATGGTTTGATTTGACACCACATCTATCTTGCCCGCTCCATCCATTTTCATACTATTGCCGTCCTTATCTTCTACAAACACACTTCCTGCCTTATCATCCAGCACCATCTTATTCCCGCTCCTGCTCTGGAAGGTCTTCACATCATTGCCGCCGTTGGCAAAGCTGTTTTTTGCCTTGCCGTGGTACACGCTGCCTATAACATAAGGTTTGGCAGGGCTGTCGCCTTCAAATCCTACGATCACTTCTTCTCCTTTTTCGGGAATGAAAAACATACCCTTGCCATCGCCAGCGTGGGGGGTGGTTACCCGCATCCAGGGGCTTTTTTCGCTGCCGTTCATCCAGTGGAATTTTGCACGAATGCGCCCTAATCCATCGGGATCATTGTTGTCGGTTACCAGGGCACTTTGCGTTTCGCAGTGCGGCTCAGCCACCACTACTACCGGGGGCATTTTTACAGAAGAAGGAATAGCAATAAAATCATTGGAATAACTTCCTTCTCCATCACAGTAATGGGCAACCGAAGTCACCAAATATTCCCCATAACTCTCATCGCTGCTGTTAAAAATATTTTTTCCCTGTACATCCAGGGTGCTGCCTAATTGTACACCGGGCTGACCGCTGCTGCCGTTAAAGCGAATCATATTACTGCTTTGAATGGCGGCCCTCGTATTTACAAAATCGTCTAATTGTTTTTTCGTGGTGAGAAAATCATTGTGCCATAGCTTTGGTTTTGTTCCATAAAACTGTTCACTTTTCTGGAAGGCAAATTTTCCCAGGTCGTTCAGCCCAGCTTTACCGGGAATACCCGAGGGTGAACCATTATACACTTCGTGGTTCATATAGTCATAGGCCATTGCCTGAAAGGCAGGTGGCTTTACCTGCATCATAATATTAAACTGGCGGAGGTTACTTCCATAAGTAAGTTTTAACGATTTTCCCTTCGGTGGTCCGATGAATAATTTTTCTCCATCATAAAAAAACCACTCGCCGTATGAGGCACTTATACGGTTTAAGAATGCCCAGGCTGTTTCTTTATATTGTACCACATACGGAATCGTCTCACCGTATGCAGGATTAATTTTCGGATTTAACAAATTTTGAGGAAAATGTTTAAGCACATCCTGGGCAATTTTTTTTACCGTACTCTTTTCCCAGGATTTGCAATGTGGTCCATTATCCAATAATATAGTAGGACTATACCCGCTAATAATAATGTCGCCTGCATGCGCACTATGCCGGCTTACCTCAAGCTGTGTTACTACCCCGGAGAATTGTAACGCCCCTTTATTCCCTACTGATTCTATTTTGACGGTGATAGTGCCGCCTATTAAATTTTTGGAGGAATGAAATACTTCTCCTGACGTGCCATCCAGGGCCTCGGCAGGGCATACTAAGCGAAAGCTGTGATGCTCAAAAATGCTTTGGGAAAGCTGGAATGAGCTGAACTGCTTTATCTGTGTGCCTTCGATATCTATTTCTGTTGCTACAAACTGTGACATGTTAAGCTGTGAGCTTTCAGCTATCAGCTTTCAGCCATCAGCCGTAAGCTGCGGGCTTTGAGCAATGAGAGCCGGGTGGTAAAATATGTTTTATTAGCTGTCAGGTATCAGGTATCAGCTATCAGGTATCAGGTATCAGGTATCAGCTATCAGGTATCAGGTATCAGCTTTTAGGTATCAGCTTTTAGCCATTAGTGGTATACGGCGTCTTCTGACCGTTGATTGCTGACTGCTCCTCACACCGGCCAATTATTTTTATATTCCGTATCATTTAATTTTATTTCAAGGGCACTGACTACAAGTTCGATTTGCATTGGGTGGTCTCCGGTGGAAGTATAGGTTTCATTATAGTCTACACAATAGGCATCAGTAAATTCCAGTACTTTTAATTTGCTGCTGGTATCGCGCCGGTAAAATGTTACTTTCCCATTCTTGGTCTGAGTAGGATTTACCATCCAGTCAAACAGAAGGGTATCACCCGTGCTTTCTACTGTGAGGTTTAAGGTACCTCCCCTTGGACGGGATGTAGGCTTGCCAGTGGCATCTATAGTTTGAGAAAACCGGAATCCACAGTGGAGGATATTCATCTCTTCACCATCAAGTTCGAGCCGGGCAAGGAATGACATAAACAAAATCGTTTAATAATGTACGTTAAAACCGAAACATCAGCAATAGTATCTATAACACGCAGCGCTGATCTGTAAGAGGAATACAATAAATATCAAACTACAAGCATTAAACTGTAAACTTAACACAACCTTACTTCCTATTTCTCTTACAAAAGAATGCAAGTATACCTGCCAGGCTTTGGTGAGTGCAGATTTGCATCTTATTCCCAGCTCAAAAACTGGCAGGCTTCCGCTAACTACAACGGTATTGCTAAGTTTTAATAATGGCAACTGATAGATTTGCACTACGATTCAGGCCATTCATTTTGATGCTTGCCGTTACCTTCCTCCAATTCTTTGGCGCTGATGGTAAAAGTTTCGGTAGCAGGATTATCACCGGTACTTCCGAATTGCTCGAAATAATTTACCAGGTATCCTTCCTTAAACTTGATTTCCTTCAGTGTGGCGTCGCTGTCACGTTTGACGAAAACAATAGAGCCTTCCTTTCTCTCAAACGGATTTACCATCCACTCAAAGAAAGTAGTATCGCCTGTTGACTCAATAGTTACATTGATTTTCCCGCCCCGGGTGATAGAAGATGGACGCCCGGTAGGATCCGTTTCCTGCATCAGCGAATAATCGCATGCCAGCACAGGCAACTCTTTGCCTGCTACTTTCAATTTTGCTTTAAAAGACATAAGGATTGTTTTATTGGTTAATGAAAAAAGACTGTGATGTGGGCTTTGAGCTTTGAGCTTTCAGCCGTGGGCTGTGGGCAGCTATCCTGTCCACTCACACCTCATTGCCGATAGCTCATAGCTGAAAGCTGATACCTGATACCTGATACCTGATACCTGATACCTGATACCTGAAAGCCAACAGCTCCCTACTTATCCTGAGCATATTCAGACGACCAGTCATTACCATCATCTCCTTTCTGCCCCTCGAGTTTTATAAGGAAAGTCTTGGCAGGGAAATAGGGCTTCATGTGAATATCTAGATATATTTTATCTTTCTGTATGGGATCCTGTTCAAACCTCCTTATGGTGAAATGTTCTATCAGTTTGCTTGGTCCGGTAATGCTGTCAAGAAACTTTACAATCTGTCCATTCAGTTCTTTTCTTGTATTGGCTGTAAAATTTTCAAATGCCCTCCTGTTCAGAAAATCCATCATCACTTTAGCCACATAGTCAAATACACGCACAACGGAGTAGGTTTGTAACCCAATATTATCTCCATTAAATAATGTTTTAGCAGAAAAGGCCATCACTTTACCATATTCTTTTACCATAGGCACCAGCCCCAGTTTTTCAAGACTGGCTATCTCACTTTTTTTCAAATCAAAACGAACGCCTTCCACTTCATTGATACCGCCATGTTTTTTACCTGCTGTTACCTGCGACATGAGAGTGTTGTATATTTTCCCGGCAAGTGCAGCAGCAGGTGGCACAAACAGGTCTTCATCTTCACCCACTTCATCAAATTTACCACGGCCCACCAGCCAGTTGCACGACATAATAGCATTGGAACGATATACATCGCCTCCGGTGAGGTTGGCTGCCTCAAACATTTCCATCACATCATCCGGCGCCTCAAGGTTTTCAAAATCGGTAACGAGCATTACTTTATTTTCATAAGCAATCTTTGCCCATTTTTCAACCACCATATTAGAACCCAGATATCCAGGTAATATCAGCAGGCTGTAGTTATTGCGAAGATCAAGTCGGTCATAGTTGGCAATCAGTTCTGTCCTTACTGCATCAATGAAACGCGTATTGTCCAGGTCTTTCAATTGGTCGGGATCGGCATTCATGATGGAAACATTCTTCACCTTCATACTTTCGGTATTCTTGTAAAACAAGGCTACTGAGCGGTATGAACGTTCCAGTTCTTTAGTATTTTCTACTGCAGATTTTAAGTTTTTCTTCAAAGTTTGTCCGGCATGATCCGAACGCTGCTGACAAACAGCTATCATTTCGGTAATGTCATCAGAACTGCTAAGTATTTCACTCCACCATTGCAATGATTTTTTTAGTGCTTCCCGCTCTGCTTTTTTCGAAGATTCTTTAAGAAAAATATTTTTTCTTGCTTTACGCTCTGGGTTAATATTTTGTACACCATCAATAGCCGCTTCAAGCATATCAAAACCGCCGAATTTGGCCAGTCCCTGCATACTGGTATCCAGTAACTCCGCCGGTTTATCAATTGATTTTACTGCTTCCTGAATTTTATTTTGCAGTTCTTCGGTTTTTAATTGTACCTGCTCCATTATAAAAAATTTTGAATGGTGATCAAGATGTTGAAAGGATATCTGCATTAATTCTGTTCTCGATTTAATTATCTTTCGGCTGTTCCAGCTCTTTAATTAATGCATGTAACGAGTTTATAAGATGTTCCTTTGTTTCGGGATTGGAAAGCGCCTGTTTCAGCAACTTATTTGTTTTAAGTTGTTTAATAATTTTCTGAAACTGTTCTTTTTTCATGGTAAGCTCACCAAGAAATTCACTCTGACCGGTTATCCCTTTAACACCGAAATCACCAAGATTGCCGAAACGAAGAGTTTCTTTTTTGGTTGCGCCGTCTTCAGTTTCAAAATCCATCTCAATATTAGGTTTGAAATGTTCAAACACCTGTTCAACGGTGGTCAATCCTTCTACCACTTCTGGCTTGATGGGCGCATCAGCGGTAAGTTTTTCAGCCATAAGTACCCGGTTCTGGGGAATGTCGGCAAAAGCTTCAAAAGCTTCTGTCTCCTGAACCATACCGCCTATACCGTATTTTTCTATTGCCATAAACGAAGGTTTAATTTGTTAAAATGGTTATTGTTTTTGCCTGTTTACTTTTCTATTATCCACTCCAATTCGTTATTGTTACCCGCAGCAAGAAAAATTTTGTTACCCGGCAGTATTTCGCCACTGATAATCTTTCGCGATAATGGCCTTCTGAGCTGTGAACGGATTACACCGGCAAGCGGGCGTGCGCCGTATTTGGGGGTAAAACCCATCTGGGCAAGTATGGAGGCAGCTTCTTCAGATATAGAAAGGGTGATGCCCTGCTTTTCCAATGCAGCATACAATGATTTCAACTGCACTTTAAGTATGTTCTGCACCATGATTTCTGTCATTGGGGCAAATGGAACAATCTCCGTAAGACGCCCTAAAAATTCGGGACGGAAATGCTGGGACATAATCTCCATCAATTTTGACGATGAGGGGATTTCACCCCGTTGAAAAGCATCCACCACATACTGACTCCCGATATTTGATGTGAATATGATCACTGCATTGGAGAAATCACCTTCCTTTCCCAGTTTGTCGTGCAGTTTTCCTTCATCCATGATCTGCAGAAATATATCGAAAACCGAAGCATGTGCTTTTTCTATTTCATCAAACAGCACCACAGAATAGGGTTTCTGCCTGATTTTATTCACCAGCAATCCGCCTTCCTCATAACCCACATAGCCCGGCGGGGCGCCATATAACAATGAGGCAGCATGCTCTTCTTTAAATTCCGACATATCAAACCGTATCATGAACGATTCATCCTGGAAGAGAAAGGACGCCAGTGTTTTAGTAAGTTCTGTTTTACCGGTTCCAGTAGGTCCAAGAAAAAAGAAAGAACCAATGGGTTGTCCTGGTTTACCCAAGCCAGATCGCGATTCCAATATGGCTTCCGCAATTGTTTTTATGGCATGATCCTGTCCTATCACCCGCTGCCCTAAAATATCTTCCATATTCAGCAGGCGTTCTTTTTCCTGGGTTTGTACCTTTCCAATGGGAATACCTGTTTTGTATGATACGATAGCGGCTACATCACTTTTTTCGAGGGTTGTATGTTTATTTACAGCAGCAGCCTCTAATGTATTCAGTGCATCAAGAATATAGTGTTTGACAGATGCAGCTTCTGTAAACGATGCCGGGTCATCTTCCCGCTGAAAATACGCCCACAATATCGGACTCAGCCTGCTTTTCATTTGCATATACAGCCATTGCCATTCTTCGGTTGTGTGGCCGCTGTTGCTTTCTTTTCGGTCATCTTCATCCCATTGATCAAAATTTTTTCTGAAATCCGCAAGGTCTTTACCCCCCGTATCATTGATCATTCTCAGAGCAGCCATGGAGCGGTCGGCCAGGTCTATAGCTGCATCAGGCAGCCGCCTGTCTTTGATATATCGTTTAGACAATCGTATTGTTTCCTTAATGGTATCATCTGCCACCTGCAACCCATGATGTTTTTCATAATTAGGAACCACTTTTTTCATCATGTGAAAACATGCTATATTATCTGGTTCCTCCACCAGCAATTGTTCAAAACGCCGGTTAAGTGCTTCATCTTTTTCAATATATTTCCGGTATTCATCCATTGTAGTGGCGCCAATGAGGGTTATCTCCCCTCTTGCCAGTTCAGGTTTCAGCATATTGACTGCACCACCTGCTGAACCTTGTTTATCAATCAGTACATGAATTTCATCAATAAATAATATTGCTTTATCAAACATTTTAATTTCGGTGAGAATACTCTTGAGACGGTCTTCTATTTCCCCTTTGTAAGAAGCGCCGGCTATCAGTGCCCCGTTGTCTAATTCAAATATGTGGGCATTGTGTAAATGCTGTGGCACTTTTTGTTCCTGCACAGCAATGGCAAAAGCATCTACGAGGCTCGACTTACCCACACCAGGTTCGCCTACTATCAGCACATTGGGTTTGGAGCGCCGGCAGAGTATTTCCGACATCATCCTTATTTCTTTATCTCGGCCTATTATAGCATCTATCCTGCCTTCTTTTGCCTGCAGGGTTTTGTCTATACAATATTTAAGCAATGCCTGTTTGGGAGCACTTTCTTTTTTACCATTGGCGGAAGAAACACTCTTTCCTAAGGCAGTCTGTATATCCGTTTCGTCTGTTACTGCTGTAATGAGTTCCTCCCTGCGAAGCGGAAAAGTTTTCAACTGCTCAAAACTAAATCCAACTCCGGGAGTGCTAATAGCCGCCAGCAGGTGAAGGGGTTCTATTTTATCTTTAAAAAATTTTAACCTGATGGTATCCGCCTCATTCATCACTTCTTCCACCATCTCATCTCCTGAAACTGGATCATTTAATGAAGAGGTCTTTTTCTCGGCTTCTATACGCACTTCCGCCCATTCTTCCATGTAATAAATATCCTTATCAAGTGACTTGATCAGGGAATGTAATCCGGCATCCGTGTGTAGAAGGGCTTTGAGAAGATGCGCCGGGCCAAACTCTGCGTTCATATTTTCTTTTGCGACTGCCTGGGCAATTTTGATTACCCTTTTAGTATCGTCGGTTAGAACAAAATCCTCTGTTGCTATAGCCATATACTTGATTTGTAGGTTTATTTAAAAAGGCCAAATACTTTTTTTCGATTCTATTGTAACTACCATAGACTCAATACAATTGGTTTCAGGATTTACATTTCTCCACACCGAAATTTTCTTAATTTTTCTGCTCTTTAACTCTTTTAACTGTTCACAGAACTTTGCCAGTGGCATAACCGTTCCGTTGTAAGCTACTTTCACAGTTTTATCTTTACACAAATAAGGATCGAATACATCTGCACCTTTATCTCCACCTGCTATAGACTTAATCATCGCTGCCAGTTGATCTGTGGAAACATCTGGTGCTTTTTGAATTACAGGACTGGTTACCGGAGACTTATTACTTTCTGCCTGATCTTTTATTGGTTCTACAGACGGATCTGGTTTAATTTCAGGACGAACAGTGACCGGTTTTGGCGCGGGCACGGGTCGTGGAGTATTGATATTTTTATTTCGTTCTGCTGCAGCATCTATTACAAATACCAGTTTTTCTCTGGTGAGGTCGCTTCTGCCGTTTACCCGCAGATATACTTTTTTATAGCCTGGGGTGCTATACGAATAAGTGGCTGTTTGGCTGGTATCATCTACGGAGTTGGTTTCACCAAAACTCCATTCCCAACTGGTAGAAGTAGTAGAACCATCTGTAAATTTTGATGGCACCCCGGTATATAACGTATCTGATGAAATGATTATGGGAAGTAACCCTGTATTAACCACTATTGGAGCTTCTTTTACTACGATAGTTTGTGCCTGTGTGCAGGCTCCATTCACCAACACGGTTACTTCATATTGTCCGGGGTTTTTAAAAATATGTGTGGTAGTATTGGTTCTCTCATCTTTAGAAATACCATCGCCAAAATCCCAGGAGAACTCCCTGGCCCCTGGCATATCTGCTCGAAAAAGAACAACATTTCCAGCCATTAGTGAGTCAGAGAAAGTGATATTTACCGGCAGACATTTTTCACTGCCAGCATATTGAAACCCCAGTACCATCAGCGACAACAGGCAAAAAGCACCCATTGTGATAAAAACATTCTCATCAATGCGAAAAAAAGAAGGCTTTCTGTTCATACAATGATATTTAATTACGAATGGAAAAGATCAGATAATGTATGCTTTCAGTTATAGGGAAGGATAGGTACAGGTTTATAAGATCAGACCGGTAACAATATGTGTATTTTCCTGTTCATCTATGGAAACCTTACTCAACATTTTAACATAAAACCTTAGACTATATAAGTTCTAATCCGGAATTGTTACCCTGCAACTTTTAATAGTTTTAAATACCTGTATATGATCTCATGGCGCGTTTTAATTTGTATTAGTTTATCATTGATGCTTTTTGCCTGTGGTTCTTCCAGGAAAACGGCATCCGAAGGAGGTATTATTTATGTAGATCCAGCCCATTCTGGCAAAGAGAAAAAAGATGAATACGGCATGCTGAAAGCTAAATATGCCGGCTACCTGGGTGTAAGACCAGATCATATTACCAATATTGCACTCTACAAGTTCATTGATAGCTGGATGGATACGCCCTATCTATGGGGTGGCGATGACAAAAAAGGGATTGACTGCTCAGCATTGATGCAGCTTTTGCTTGATAGTGTATATGCCATAAAAATTCCCCGTACTTCCGTTGAACAATTTTATGCCCGCTGGATTGATAAATTCCGGTCAACCAAACATTTGTCTGAGGGCGATCTTATTTTCTTTAAAACAATTGGTGATAATGTAGTATCGCATGTTGGGCTCTACCTGGACAATGGAAAATTTATCAATTCTTCTTCTTCCAAAGGAGTGAGTATTGCCAGTCTTAATGATCCATACTGGAGTTCGCGACTGGTAGGGGCCGGAAGAATTAATCTTAGTCTATTGGAAGCCCGAAGAAAATAAAAGGGAACATTAATTAATCCTCATAACATGAATGTCAGCAATATTTATTATCTGCACGAAATAGGTGGTAAGAAAAATCAGGAGGATTATATATGGCCTCCCGGAGGCACGGCCACCGGAAGTGATAAAATATTTATTGTATCGGATGGTGTTGGAGGTGCAGAAAACGGGGAATTGGCCAGCCGGTTGATTTCAGAATGTATGGGTGCTGCCCTTTTGGAAACACCCGCCCGTAATTTGAACATAGACGTTATAAATGCCATGCTAAAAACAGCGCAGCATAAATTAGTAGATTATGCCCGCATACGTCACCTGAATGATGATATGGCTACAACATTTTCTTTGCTGGTATTAAATGGCAGCAAAGCCTTTATCTCCTGGTGCGGCGACAGCAGGGTGTACCATATCCGGAATGGGAATATTTTATATAAAACTTCAGATCACTCGCTGGTGAATACATTAGTGAAAAACGGTGAAATAACAGAAGCAGAAGCAGCAAAGCATCCTCAAAAAAATATAATCTTAAAAGCCATACGGGCCGACTATTCTGCTATTGAAGCCGAAGCAGTATGGATTAATGATATTGAAAACGGAGATTATTTTCTGCTTTGCACCGATGGTCTGCTGGAAAATATTTCTGATTCCGAACTTGAATCATTGGTTACCCTGGCTGATACCGGGAATGATGCCATCATTGAAGCATTTCAACAATATTGTCTCAACAAAACCAGGGATAACTATTCAATGTACCTGGTAAGAGCACAAATAAATGATAAAAGAAAATCCCGAAGAAAGAAAATTCTCATTGGCAGCCTGGTTACACTCTTCTTTGCTCTTTTAGGAACTGGTGCATATTATTATTTAAACTATTCAGGATTCAGCAAAGAAAATAATATTTCTCCTGTTCCCGGGGAAACTATTTTACCATCAGATAATGGTACTTCAGATACGGATAAAACATCTTTACTTCCCGACTATGAAATAATAGAACAGCCTGTGAAAAAAGACAGTGGAAATATGGAAATTCCAACCTTCTCCATTACAAAAGCTGATAAGGATTCATTAAGAAATAATTCAGCCGGTAAAAAAATAATAAACCAGGTAAAAGAAAATAGAGATACCGGAGAAAACATAACAGGTGAAGAAAAAAAAGAACACAAATAATATTGTTAATCTAAATTATTGATGACATGCTGCTTCTTAATCGCTATGAATATGATCCTGCCACGGACCTTTTAGGAAAAGGAAATTTCTCGAGGGTGTACAGGGCAGTAGACGAAAGTACCGGGAAACCTGTAGCGATAAAGCTTTATAAAACAGGATTATTGTACAGACCTGTAATAACAGAAACCGTAAAGAAGGATCTGATGTCTCTGGATCACCCTGGTGTGAATAAATATATATCAATAGAAGAACTTGAAAAAGAAGATGCTTTTGGCGAAACAGAAAAGATACAGGTATGTGTGATGGAAACAGCAGAAGCAGGTAATATAAGCAGCTACTATAAAAAACACAGGAATGATCAAAAGTTGAAAAAAATATTGTCGGATGTAATTAAAGGGTTGAGTTATCTGCATCAGCAGCATATTATTCACAGGCATCTCAGACCTTCCAATATCCTGATTTATACCAACGGGAATATTCCAACCGGAAAAATAAGCGATTATGCTATTACTAAAGATGGAGAAACAGAAACAGAAATAGCTAACTCTCTTACGGGTTCTATTCCATATCTCTCCCCGGAAGAATTGGATGGGCGGCAATATGGTATTGATGGGAAAATATCTTTTAATATAGACATCTGGTTACTTGGGCTAACGGTTTATGAAACCATTACCGGTGAGCCTTTATTCCGAAACAAAACATATGAATCATCTGAGCAGGTGATCAAAAATATTCTTTCAGATTGCTTACCCGATAAAATTCAAACTTTATCGGAACCATTTAGAACCCTGGTATCAACCTGCCTGGTGAAAGATGCAAAAAAAAGATTACAAAATATTGAAGAACTCCTCAACTTAATCAATGACACTACAGCATCTGATACTGAGATTGATGATACCGGTGTGATAACTGTTGCGGAAATGCAGGAGCAAAATATTACTAATACTTCTGTATTGTCTGATACGCCTTCATCTGAAACAGATGACACCCAGGTGGTGCAAAATATACAACCGGCAAATGATGATACCGGGCAAATCACTATTCCTGAAAATCAGCAAAGCAATGAAGATGACACATCCGTGATATCTCATCAGCCGGATGAAAATATTTCAACAGATCATACAGAAATCATCACTGAGGATATTCAATCCAATCATCATTGTGCAAAAGAGACATCACAGCATATTTCAAATGAACCCATAAAAGAGGGAAGTATTGTACTTTTTAACCGGTATGAATATTTGCCCGTAGCAGACCTGATCGGAAGAGGTGGATTTTCGCGTGTATATAAGGCTTATGATAAAAAGCTTAGTCGCTGGGTTGCTTTAAAAATTTATAAAACAAACGACCTCTCAGACCGGTATAGTCCATTTGCCGAAATAAAACGGGTGATTAATCTTGATAACGGAAATATTTGCCGATATCTCGATATAGAAGAAATGGAAAACCTGAATCCATTTGGAGAATTGGAAAAAATACAGGTGTGTGTGATGGAATTGATGGACAGTGGAAATATTGCAGAGTATTATAAATCGCATCCCGATCCGCAAATTTTAAAAAAGTTGCTCGCTGATGTTTTGCACGGGCTGGCATACCTGCATAAAAAGGGAATTATACATCGTGATATTAAACCTGCCAATATCTTAATCAAAGAAAGTATTGAAGGTCCTGTTGCTAAAATCACAGACTTTGGTATCAGCAAGATTTCTGATACAGTTGGAAATAACAGTACCTCGGCGCTTATAGTATCCATACCCTTTATGGCGCCGGAGCAATTCAACACTAAAAAATATGGTATCAACAACAAAATAACATTCAACCTTGACCTATGGTCACTTGGTGTAACCATATATGAAATATATACAGGGGATGTATTATTTAAAGATAATGACGGAGATAATTCGGAGCAGATCATGGCCAATATAATGGCGCCGGAATTACCGCAGAAAATAAATCGCCTGCCGGAACCATTAAAAACAATTGTGTCCCGGTGCCTTATAAAAGATGCCGGACAGAGAGCACAGAAAGCAGAAGAACTGATAGCATTACTTGAGAAGAATAAGGATACTGCTTTTATTCCCTTACCGCATGAAGAAACAACAGAAAATATAATCAGAGAAAACGTATCAGCCAATTATAGCATACTACCCGAAACAGAACAGGGACACAATGGCAAAGTACTGGAATTAAGCGCTGAAACACAAAAGAAACCATTTAGCTTCGAATATGATGATGAAGAAAAAATAAAAAAAGAAACCAAACCGATTTTAAACCGCAGAAGAATATTAATAATTGCAGGAGGAATAATAATGTTATTAGGCTATTTTCTTTTTATAAAAAATTTTATGAGCAAAAATACAGTGACCTTAAATACTGGAAAAAGCGATTCGTTAACTATCAGGAAAAAACAATTACAGTCAGATACCCTGATAAACAATTCAGAACAATCATTTATCCAAACCGGAAGCAACGACAGCGTACAGGCATTTACACATTCAAAGGGATATACTGCAAACGAAGAAGATAAATCATTAAAAGAAAACAATACAAGTGCAAAATCAAATTCAAAACAAAAACCTCACAAACAAACCGGAAAAGATGAAGCAAAAGTGAAAGACAAGCTATCAGTTGAAATTACAACCGATCAATCCTGTAAATTATTTCTGAATGGTGAAACTTATGCAGATTTGAACGCAGGTTATCTGTTAAAAACATACATGAAACCGGGAACTTATACTCTGAAGGCAATAAGCAATGAAGGCAATAAAAGTTATGGAAGAATCATAACAGTAAAACAAATTGACATGGGAAATACCCTTCAGGTTAAAATTAGTTTTTAGGTTAAAAATTTATAGCATCTGAATAATGTTAATAAAACCAAATTTTGCAGAGGCAAAATTTCTGCGATGCAGCAACGAAAAATTGGCAATTAAGTCAATTTTTGTCAGGGTTACTGCAAAATGATTTTTTCATACACTTTTCCTGTAATGAACCCTGAATAATATTCTTTTTCCTGCAACAACCTATATTCAGCTTTCTTAAAATATCCGGACATATCAACCAGTTTTTTAGCTTGTACACCACAGGTGATGCGGAAAAAAGAAAACATAGTATACCAAAGTAACTTTTGCCACAAAGGCGGATGAACAGCATCAATATAGAAGTCAGCAAACAACCATCTGCCACCTGGCCGAAGCATTTGATGCAGTATTTGAAATATCACCTCTGCTTCTGTCCTTAAAAAATTATCAAAGAGATAAGCAGTAAAAACAATATCAAATAAGCCATTGAAATTGCAGGATTCTATTGGGTTACAAATAAAAGTGACTGCATTATTACCAAAATTTCTCTTCCTGGAAAGAGCCATCATTTTAGCCGATGCTTCTACATATAAAATATCCAGTCCTGAAGGATATATGGCAGTGATGCTTTCTAAAATCCAACCTGTTCCGCCTCCTACAATAAGTATCCTGCTTTGCGGTGGTATCCAATTCAAAAGCCCGGTTTGAGATTTCTGCTGAGCTTTTCCAAAAACCATTCTGCTGGATACGTCATATATGCCGGCAACACTGTTATAGTTGTTTGTCATTTGAATAGTTAAATAAAGTCATCTAAGCGGACAGCAATGTAAGAATTTCATATTTGCCTTTTCTCATCGTACAGAAAAACCCAATAAAATACGGTTATCAAGCAATAATTCTTAGGAAACTATTGTACTTAGTATACCACAAATTGCCTTTATAAGCAGTAAACCATCAATAATGATGAGATAATAAAGTATTTTTCTCGGTTGGTGCAGGGAGTAGGCTACTACCAGCAGGCAGATAAACGGAACCAGGTTGATTACAACAGGAAGAAAACCGAATTGATTATATACTGCAAAAATTATAAAAGCTAAAAAGCCTATAACCAGCAGAGGAATCAGTATAAAAGAAATGGTTTTATTCAAACCAAAGCGTACTGCAAATGTTTTCAGTTCTTTATTGGCATCATCAGCATAATCTTTAATATCAAACATAATAGCATTTACCGTACAGAACATCCAGTTCTTAATAAAAAGCCATATCATCAGTCCAGTTTTACTAAGAACAAGCCCACCTCCTGCTAAATGTATCGTTACCGGAAAAAGGGATACCCATCCCGCCCACACATATCCTATAACAAAAGGCTTCAACCACCCGGTATTTCGAAGATTAATGGATAAGAACGAAGCCGGCAATAATCCATAATATAATAATCCTGCAAGGGGTATGGAAAGTAATAAAAGCCAATAATAAACAGGAAGATCTGCCAGCCCCGGCAATATCATTTTTAGCTGCCATATACCAAAGACTGCGCAGGCAATAACAATAAACAGTTGACTTTTTTTGATAAAAGAATAATGTTGCCTGTACCATTCTGTACGGGGGTTAGGTGAGGAAGCTGTATTTGCAGGTACGGTGTAGGCCCAGGTATAATACAGTATAGTGGCAAAAAAAACAAACAGGTAGTAATAAATAGTATTCAGCGGTAAATCTAACTGGCAAACAGTTTCAACAGACAGAGCTACTGCCAGTATCCCAACAAAATAGTTGGCAAAAAATATAAATTGTATTATCTTTTGATACACTCTGAGATATTGGCAAAAAGAAGTAAAAATAAGAGAACCTCCCCAATAAGATGTAAAAGAATGAATATATTCCTGCTTACAGGTATCGGTCAAAACCAGATAAACTAAATAATACTTCGAAAACTTTATCAGTCTTCTTCATTCCATATCCGCCAGCTTGCTTCAGCCTGGTTGACAAGCATATCATATCCATTTTGTATATCGGCGCCATACGCTTCCCCTTTTTGCAGGAATGTTGTTTTTTCAGGATTGTATATAAGATCAAACAAAAAATGATGCGGACCTATTCCTTCGTAAGGAATATCCGGATATTGATCTGTGTTTGGGAAAGTGCCTACCGGAGAAGTATTTATAATTAAAGTGTAATCCCGAATAAGCTTTTTATCAACATCTATATAATTAATAGCTCTTTTGTCTGCTCTCCTGCTTATAAAAAAATAAGAAATTCCGAGTTTGTCCAGTACATATGCAACAGCTTTGGCTGCGCCACCGGTTCCCAGTATAAGTGCTTTTTTATGATGCGATTTGAGTTTTGCGCATAACGATAGTTCAAAACCTGTAATATCAGTGTTATACCCACAAAGTCTGCCATTTTTTATTTTAATTGTATTGCATGCGCCAATCGTTGCTACATCAGCAGATAGTTCTTGCAGGTAAGGGATTATCTGCTCTTTATAAGGAATAGTAACATTTAATCCTAACAAACCCGGGTTGTTCTGTAAAACTGTTTCTATCAGGGTTATATTTTCGATAGGAAAATTTTCATAGCTGCAATCAAGGCTTTCTCTATCAAATTTTTCAGTGAAATATCTTTTGGAAAATGAATGTCCAAGGGGATAGCCAATCAATCCGAATAATTTCATTCTACTTCATCATTATTTAAAAACAAATGGAAAGTATCTCCCCGCAAACCGACACGCATAGCTTCCAGAGCTATCATTTCTGAAGGGGCAATATTGCCCAGATTAACATTACAGCCTAAGAGTTCAATAAAATATAATTGCTGCGCTTTTTGGGGGGCTTCCCAAATAATTTTCTCTTCCGGAATTCGGGTTAGAATTTCCTGTACCAGTCCCTCCCTTACTTCTCCTGTGCCGCGGTAAATTCCCACATTACCCGCTTCCCGCGCTTCAGCAATTACATATTCTGATCCTGCATTTAATTCGGCTTGCATTAGTTCAATCCATTTATAGGGCGGGATAATATGCTCTGCGTCTTTACTTCCTACTTCACTCAGTACAACACCATACTTAGTAAGTTTTTCAATATACCCGCATTTTTCGGCATGCGGAATAGTTATGGAACCATCGCTTACCTCCATATAATTAATATTATATTCTTTGCAGGTGTTTATATAATCCTGAAACTGGTTTCTAATTACATAAGCCTCAAATAAGGTCCCTCCGAAATAAACAGGAATATTGTATGACTGATAAATTTCAATTTTCTCTCTAAGGTTGGGGGTAATAAATGCTGTGCCAAAACCCAGCTTAACAACATCAACATAGGGATGGGATATACTTAAAAAATTTTTTACTTCTCCGATGCTTAGCCCTTTATCCATTACCATGGTGACTCCCCAATGACGCGGTTTTTTATTCCGTCGGGGAATCTGACTTAAATTAAAATTCATTGAATGTTATGATATTTTAAAGAATCAGCAAAAATAAGGAAGATTCTTAATCCTATTCAGATAGATCGTTTTCGTTTGTAATAGGCAATAAGATCTACAACCTGCTGATTCTGGAGAATGGTAGGGTTTAGCTCGATAAATTTTTTTAATAATTTAGGAGATTTATCCATGGCTTCCTGTAGCTGAAGTAGTGCTTCTTTATTTTTTCGCATAGCAAATAGCACAGCACTTTTATAAAATAAAAAGAGTGGCTTATCGCCCGAGATACGCCGGGCATTACTGATTTGTTCAAGTGCCTCATCAAAAAAATCTTCCTTATATAAGCATCTTATGAGTGCTTCCCAACCTACAACTCCTTTGGGGCGAACTTTTACCACATTTGAGAAATGTATTATGGCATCCTTTATATTACCAAGTTCCAGCAGGCATTCCCCCATGGCAAGATTGTATTCAGGCTGCATTTTGTGAATGCGCATGGCGGTCTCGAGATACTGCACTGCCTTATTAAGCGACATTTCATTTATATAGGTACAAGCTATTTTATAGTAAAGCTTACTGTCTTCACTGTTAAGATGTGATGCTTTTTTGTAGTAAAACCTTGCCTGTGCATAATTTTTAAGCCTGTCATAACAATGGCCAATAGCTTCGTATATAACATCTTCGGGTCGCGCCAGTTCAATTACTTTTTCAAGAGATTCAATTGCATCCCTGTACTTTCGTAACCGGATATAGGCATCCGCCATATTTCTGTAGGCATAATCAAACTTCTCATTAATTACTATAGCGTATCTATACGCATCTATTGCTTTCTCAAATAATTTAAGTCCCTGGAAAGCAGCTCCCAAATTGAACCAGGCTAATTCATTGTAAGGGTATTCATTAATGATATTTTGGTGAAGTTTTATGCTTTCTTCGCTACGCCCGGTAAAGTCAGTCCAAAAACATATCTTATAAAGAGCCTCCTCGTTGTTAGGCTCATTTTCTAAAATATGCTTAAGGCAGTCAAAAACTTTGTCGAATTCTTCATAATCATCATATACATCTGCAAGTTCAAAAAGCAGGTTAATGCGCTCTTCCCCTTCAAACATGTGTATTGCTTCTTCAAGTAATTCTACTGCTTTGTCCTGCTGATCCAGTGCCAGGTATATATCCGTCTTGAGGATATAGATATCAATGTCAGAGTTGTCAAATATTTCAGCTTTCTCAAGTATTTCCATGGCTTCAGAATATCGCCTTGTAGCTATAAACAAATCAGCCTTTTTTACCATAAGAGATGCAGAATAAGGAAATTGAGAAATTCCTAACTCTACTGCTTCAAGAGCACTGGGAATGTCGTCTTTATCATCAAAGTGGTCAATAATTCGTTCAAAAGCATCTTCTTCAAGAAAAGTAGAGCGCAAACCAGACCGGAGATTATCAAATTGTTTTAATAAATCCCTCATTTCATCCCGGTCATCTGGAAAAGGTTTATTCTGCATATCCTGTAAGTTAATGAAAGTTAACCTTTTATTTATGAAAATCCAATTTTTGCAACCTTTTTTATCCACTGATCGTTAAATAAGCTATAAAATTTGTGATGAACGGATTGCAAAAACTTAAATTAAATGACTACTTTTGTTAAAGGAATGAATAAAAACAATAACATAACAACATCTTTTGCTAAGTATAGCCTGCTTGTAGTGGTACTCTTTGTGGTTGTTCAGTATGTTTTTGCTGTTAGTGGAATCAGATCAAAAGCCAGTTCAGGCGATGATAAAACCAAGTCGTCATCTGCAAATTCTTCAGGATTTTCAAATATTAAATCATCAGTAAGATTTTCTTTAAAGGATAGTTATAGAATTCCGGCAAAAAACAATTTTAAATTTGATGTTACTGAGGCTAATGAAATAAAAACGCTGAACGGCAATATGTCGTTAGTTAGTTTCAGAAAGGGAAATGTTACTTATGTTCTTCCTTATAAAACTCAGACTGGTGTAAAGTTCCCATCGTTTATTAAGCTTTCCCCCTCACCTGCTCCCGAAAGATAAATTATACGTCAAACAAACGCTTTATTTTTTGCAGCATAATAATGTTAAGCTTTCTATATCATTATAGAAGAGAGTATACTTCCCAAATAGTGTTCACTTTGTAGTAAATTCAGGTATTGGCCTGATTTTAATTACCGCTTTTTAGATTTTTACTTTCCTGGTAGGATAATTGCCTGAAACCACTTACCGGCACAGAAAACCTCTGAACAGGTACAGGATCAAATGCAATTCTGGAAGCCGTATACTTTACTTTGAGATTACCCATTGAAGATTCATATTCCAACGGTAGTCCCGGCAGGGTTTTAAACTGGTAATCGTAATCCTTATTTTCAGTAATCAGTTCTTTAGTAAAATACACGATAAATGTGCTGCCGTCTTTAAGTTTTGCCAGTGCTTTCTGACATTCATAACCGGCAATATTTTTAGCTTCATTTTCAATAGTAAATACAATACCGGCATATTTTTTATTTACATCATCCCAATCCTGCTTGTTCATTTTAATCAAAAGCTTTTGATTACCGTATTCTTTTAAAACCACTCCGGTATTATTTTTTGCATCTAGGATAGTAGTGGTAGTTCCCAAAGGACTAACCATTTCCGTTCTGCTCTGGCTTCCTTTAAGGTAAACCGTAGTCTTAGCACCATCAAACATATCTGCAAGCTGAGGCTCCTTACTTCCGGTTTGCACAGTTATATCATACACAATTGTGCCTTCCGATAGTATTTTTTGTGCTTCAGCACCCTGATACATAACCAAAGAAAGAAAAGCCAGCCTGATTATTTTTTTCATTGTTAGAAGTTTCAGCGTAAAGATAGAAAAATGAAACAGCAGGTTGTATTATCTCCTGTTAAAAACCATAATAATGCCGTCACCAGGCTCCTCCAATGGTGATAGTCCAAAGATCAAGAAAATATCAGTTTATTTACCCTGCTGTTTTGTTTTAGTCTTATCCTGTAGTTTCTTTTGCGTTTCCTGCATTTGTTCGAGTCGTTCCTGCCACTTGCTCTTGGTCTTAGGTTTCTTTTTATTTAGCTCAAGCTGTGCAAGAATTTTATCATGATCAATAATGTAATGCTGAATTACGTATTGCAATGCAAGTGTAATAACGTTGGAAACTGTATAATACCATGTCAGTGCAGAAGGTAACCCATTAAAAATACCCAAAAGCATTACCGGGAATATATATGGCATATACTTCATCATTGGATTATCCTGCGTGGGTGTTTGCGACATACCATATAATGAAATCAGCAGGCTTGTTACCGTTGCCAGTAGAGTAAACAGGCTTATATGGTTGCCATAAAAAGGAATATTAAATCCAAAATTCAGTATCGAGTCATAAGAAGAAAGATCCTTTGCCCACAGAAACTCCTGACCTCTTAATGCGATAGTTCCATTAAAAAAACTGTACAATGAAAAGAATATCGGTATCTGCAATAACGCCGGCATACACCCTCCGAGTGGATTCACCCCTGCACTTCTGAAAACTTTCATTTGCTCCATTGCATATCCCTGCTGATCGTCCTTAAACTTTGCTTTAAGTATATCAAGTTCAGGGCGCAGAGCTTTCATTTTTGCACCACTCAGATAACTCTTGTATAATAATGGCGATGTAAGTACCCGAATAAAGATTGTAAGGAGTGCAATTACAAGTCCATAGCTGCCAACAAAGCGTTTGAAAAAATCGAATACCGGCATTACAAGCCACATATTGATATACTTAACAAAAGCATAAATACCCTGCCCCAGGTTGATTACATTTTGAAGTCCCATATCATAGTTCTTCAAAATCTTATAATCATTAGGACCATAGTATATCTGTAAAGGGACATTTGCGGCATTACCTGCAGGCAATACCATTTTAAGGTTAGCAGAAACAGCGGTAATAACACCGGTAGAATCATGACTTTCAGAACAATTAATTGATCCAGAATTAAAACTGTTTTTTGCGATAATCGTAGTATTGAAAAATTTTTGCTTAACGCTTAACCATTTTAATGGACTTCCAAATTGTTTTTCACTGGTACGGCCCAAAGTAAAATAGTCATATTCATTATTTATCCAGTATCCTATCTGGGTTTCTCTTTTTTCGGTAATTATATCTTTCTCATGTTGTTTTACTTCATTCTGCCATAGGAAATTAATACTATTTTGAGTTAATAAACTTCCTACCCCTTCTATATCTAGGTTCCAGTCAATCATATAATTGCCGGGATGAAGTGTAAAGCGATGAATTATTTTTTTACCCGAAGAATCACTTAGCTGATAGGTTATCGTTTGGCTGCCATCAGTATCATTCGATACTTCACCTCCACCAAAATACAAATCACTGACCTGAATGGTGCGATTTGCATCAGTATTTACCGGATAGGTAATTTTATCAAAACCCTGTTGTACCAGTTTTACATCCTGGCTGTCAATAGATTTATATTTTTTGAGTTGAACAAGTTTTGGTTGGGCGCCTTTATTGCTGAAAGTGATTTTTAAAACATCTGTTTCAAGTGTAGTCTCCTTTTCCACATTATTTATGGCAGCCTGAAACTGGCCAGCCGATGCAATTTTATTTTGTTGTTCGTGCCTGATGGAATCAAGCCGTACAGTATTAGAATCAATTTTAGGCTGAAGGGCTGCGATGGAGTCGCGTATATGTTTTTGCTGCTTTTCTGCTTCAAGCTGCCCGGTGCGGGTAAAATAGAAAAAGCCAAGAAACATTAATGCCAGCAGAGCAAAACCAATAATCGCATTTTTATCAAATTGCATATCACCTTAAAATTTGAGTGGGCAAAGGTAATACCTTTGAGTAAACTTTAAGGCTATACCTGAAATTGTTTCGGCAGATATAATAATATTAGCTTTCCTAACTTTAAATCATTTCCCCCTGCATAGAAGGTTTTTTCTTTGCATTTTTATTCTCATTGAAATCATTTGCAGCTTTGATAAAGCTAACAAACAGAGGATGAGGGTTCTCCACAGTACTTTTTAATTCTGGGTGATATTGAACCCCAATAAAATAAGGATGGTTTCTTATTTCTATGATTTCTACCAGATTACTCTCAGGGTTTTTGCCACTTGCAATCATTCCATGTTCTTCAAAAGCTGCCAGGTATGCATTATTAAATTCCCAGCGGTGGCGATGCCTTTCGCTGATTTCTAATTTTCCATATACTTTTTCGGCAAGGCTTCCTTGTTTTATAGCACAAGGATAAGCCCCAAGACGCATAGTACCTCCTTTGGCGGTTATTTTCTTTTGCTCTTCCATCAGGTCAATTACCGGATTAGGGGAATTAACATCCATTTCTGTGGAATGGGCATCTTTCAGGTTCAATACATTTCTTGCAAATTCAATTACAGCCATTTGCATCCCCAGGCATATTCCAAAAAATGGCAAATCATTTTCCCGTGCATATTTTACAGCCAGTATTTTTCCTTCTATGCCTCTTAATCCAAAACCAGGCGCCACCAGTAACCCATCAAGCATATTGAGTTTTTCTGAAACATTTTCAGCACTGATAAATTCGCTGTGAATATTCACTACATTCACGCTACATTCATTTATTGCACCGGCATGTACAAAGGCTTCGAGTATGGATTTGTAGGCATCCTGCAACTCAATATACTTCCCTATTAATCCAATATTAATTTTGTTTTTAGGGTATTTCAGCTTATCCAGAAACTCTTTCCATTTCCCTAATTCCGGTTCATTATAGTTAGTGATGTCCATTTTTTTAAGGCATATCTGGTCGAGTTTTTCACGCATCATTGCCAGCGGTACTTCATAAATCGTGGGTGCATCAGCAGCTTCAATTACAGCATCGGTTTTTACATTACAGAATAATGCAATCTTACGCCTGAGTTCTGGGGATAGTGGTCTTTCGGTTCTGCAAACTATAATATCCGGATTTACACCTTCCTGGCTTAATAATTTAACGCTATGCTGTGTAGGTTTTGTCTTTAGCTCTTTTGCTGCTTTCAAGT
The DNA here is from genome assembly GCA_018268105.1 of Bacteroidota bacterium. GTDB lineage: Bacteria > Bacteroidota > Bacteroidia > Chitinophagales > Chitinophagaceae > Agriterribacter. Next base: position 28,272 of record JAFDXG010000036.1, read on the forward strand.
AAGGAACCAGTGTCAGGTGTACTACCAGGCAATCTTCATCAGGCAGCTCCCACTGCAACTGGCGCACCGCTTCTATAAATGGAAGGCTCTCAATATCACCTACAGTTCCTCCAAGTTCCGTAATTACGATATCATATCCCTGATCTCCAAGCAGGAGCATCCGTCTTTTAATTTCATCCGTGATATGCGGAATAACCTGAACTGTTTTGCCCAGGTATGCTCCTTCCCGTTCTTTGTTAATAACAGTTTGATAGATTCTCCCAGTAGTAACATTATTTGCCTGTGAAGTAAAAATATTTAGGAATCTTTCATAATGCCCAAGATCAAGATCAGTCTCTGCGCCGTCTTCCGTTACATAACACTCACCATGCTCATAAGGATTTAATGTGCCTGGGTCTACATTGATATAAGGATCAAATTTTTGAATAGTTACTTTTAAACCACGTGCCTGAAGCAACTTGGCCAAAGAAGCAGAAATAATGCCTTTACCCAATGAAGATGTTACGCCACCGGTAACAAATATGTACTTGGCCATGACTTAAAAAAATTAATTATTATTAAAGTATTTTAAAATTATTCTGCTTCAACCCAACGAAAATGTCAGCTAATTCAACTTATGACCTGCAAATAAAGGAAGATAAATATCCTGTGAGGTCATGCAAACTTACAGTTTTTATTCCCCCGGTGAAAATCTCTGAACAATAATGTGGAAAAAAAAGCCACTTAGTGAATAACGAAGAAAAATCATCCTAACAATAATACTATAACCATTTAATTATCATTGTTTTAAATCTATGCCAAAAGCTCATTCCTTTCTGGCTATTTGATATTTAGGGCTTGCTGTTTAAGTACTCATATATTCTTACTATGCTACGAAAACACGAATGCGCCTGTAGCACGTTTGTGCATTACATTCGTGTAATTGTACTTGATATCTAAAAACTGCAATCATTTTGAAAAAATTCTTACCATACCCTTGCAGCAGTGTTATTGTCAGATCAAATCCGATATAGAAATAACACACTATTCTATTACAATTATCTACGAATCTCTACTACATATTCGTGCATTCGTGGCTTTGTTGTATCTGTATAATAAGTAATCTTTCAAACGGATGGAATTAGTCGGTAACTATCCCACTTCCCCAATTTATTAGGTATCAACTGTTATTCAGCAAGTTCTATTTATAAAAACAAAAGACCCACCATGTTCCGACGAGTCTTTATTTAAATTCTTCTTAATTAAAATAGATTATACTAACTTCTCAACTTGCATATAGTTGAGTTCAACCGGTGTTGCCCTTCCAAATATTTTTACGTTTACTTTTAGTTTTTTCTTTTCATCATTTACTTCTTCAATCACGCCATTAAAATCATTAAAAGGTCCATCAATGATTTTAATAGTTTCACCTACAATAAAAGGCTCGCTCATAGTTACTCCTGCACCACTCATTTCATCTACTTTACCCAGCATTTTATTTACCTCAGCCTTCCGTAACGCAATCGGGTTCTCTTTCCCCAGGAAATGTATTACGCTATTGGTATTCTTAATTGTTGAAATAATTTCATCATTCAGTTTACCAGGCTCCACCTCAATCATTACATAACCGGGGTAGAAGTTTCTCTCCCGCATTACTTTCTTACCGTTTTGTACTTTATATACTTTTTCTACAGGCAGAAAAATTTGTTTTACCACTTTTCCCCAGTCGGCACGTGATACTTCTTTATCAAGATATTCCTTAACTTTTTTCTCTTTTCCGCTAACTACCCGCAGCACATACCATTTGGTTTCGTCCGCATTAATTACTTCTTCTTCCATTATCATTTAAATAAGGAGTAAATAAATTTTAATACTGAATTGCTTGCAAGGTCCATTACCCATACCAGCGCAGTGATTAGGAGAGTAGCGACTAATACAATTGAGGTAGATTGTTGCAACTCACGCCAATTGGGCCAGGTAACTTTTTCAAGCAATTCGTGATAAGAATCCTTTATATGTTGGCTTATCTTATTCATGATTCAATTTTTCAAAGCACGGGCACAAGGATTCGAACCCTGATCAAAGGTTTTGGAGACCTCTATTCTACCATTGAACTATGCCCGTATAAATAATTTTCAAAAGAACTTCAGACCTGATCAAAGGTTTTGCTCCGATTGCTATCGGAGTATTCTACCATTGAACTATGCCCTTAAGAAAGCTAAAAGCTATTAGCAATTTGCTAACAGCTTTTAGTTTATTTGATTCAAAGATAATAATTATATCCTTTATTTGAGAGCCACACTGGGCTAAAAGCTAAAAGCTAATGGCTAAAAGCTTTATTTTATAATTTCAGTTACCTGACCGGCACCTACTGTACGACCACCTTCACGAATCGCAAACTTCAAACCTTTTTCCATCGCAATAGGCTGGATCAGGGTAACAGAAAGTGATGTATTATCGCCAGGCATAACCATTTCAGTTCCTGCAGGTAAAGTTACTTCACCTGTTACATCTGTTGTACGGAAATAGAACTGAGGACGGTATTTATTAAAAAATGGAGTGTGGCGTCCACCTTCATCTTTGCTCAACACATATACTTCGCCTTTGAATTCAGTGTGCGGAGTGATAGAACCAGGTTTAGTGATTACCATACCACGGCGGATCTGTGTTTTTTCAATACCGCGAAGCAGTAACCCTGCATTATCACCGGCTTCACCTTCATCCAATAATTTACGGAACATTTCTACTCCTGTTACGGTAGAAGGGAGTGGTTTTTCCATCAACCCAACTATTTCCACAGATTCACCAACTTTTATACGACCTCTTTCAATACGGCCGGTAGCAACGGTACCACGACCAGTAATGGAGAATACGTCTTCCACACTCATAAGGAATGGCAGATCAACCGGACGGGGAGGCAATGGAATATAATCATCCACCGCAGCCATCAGTTCGTCAATTTTACCCACCCATTTTTCATCACCTGCAAGAGCGCCGGTAGCAGAACCTTTAATAATTGGAGTATTATCTCCGTCAAATCCGTTTTTAGTTAATAACTCGCGGATTTCCATTTCTACCAGTTCCAGCAGTTCGGGATCATCTACAAGATCTACTTTATTCATAAATACCACCATACGTGGAACTCCTACCTGGCGAGCCAGAAGAATATGTTCTCTCGTCTGAGGCATCGGACCATCTGTTGCAGCTACCACCAGGATGGCTCCATCCATCTGGGCAGCACCAGTGATCATATTCTTTACATAGTCAGCGTGACCAGGACAATCTACGTGAGCGTAGTGTCTGTTAGCTGTCTGATATTCTACGTGAGCGGTATTGATGGTGATACCCCTTTCTTTTTCTTCAGGAGCACCGTCAATTTCATCATACTTTTTTGCTGTCGCCAATCCTTTTTTAGAAAGGATTTCAGTTATAGCAGCAGTAAGAGTAGTCTTACCATGGTCAACGTGACCAATTGTACCAACGTTAACGTGGGGTTTATCCCTCTTGAAGGTCTCTTTTGACATCGTTTATCTGTTTTAAATTGAAGTTTAAAATTATATTTACTCCTGTATGTTTTATCATTATCCGGAGTAAATCTTTTTCTATTAAATAATTTGAGCCGTTGATGAGAATTGAACTCACGACCTCTTCCTTACCAAGGAAGTGCTCTACCACTGAGCTACAACGGCAAGCATAGCCAATGTGAGAGCATATACAACAATTCTCACCTATCTACTTAAAAACTAACAGAGCGGGAGACGAGGCTCGAACTCGCCACCTATAGCTTGGAAGGCTATCGCTCTACCAAATGAGCTACTCCCGCTTTTAATTATTATTTTAAAGAACTCAACACTATAGCCTGGATCCGCCGGGGCGGACTACCAAATGAGCTACTCCCGCTTACAATTTGCATTTTCAAATTTCAGATTTGAAATTATATCTGTGGGCAAGGATGGATTCGAACCACCGAACTCCGAAGAGGACAGATTTACAGTCTGTTGCCGTTGGCCACTTGGCTACTTGCCCAAAAATTCAGCGTTCGTCATTCCTGAAACCAAAATGAAGCTCCTGGAGCCAGTGGAGGGATTCGAACCCCCGACCAGCTGATTACAAATCAGCTGCTCTGGCCAACTGAGCTACACTGGCATTTTTGTTGAAATTCAATACTATAAAGAACTTTTTACCCAAAACATTAATCACCTCATTTTTTGGGAAGGCAAAGGTAATGGAAATCTTTAAATGCAAAAATTTATGAAGATAATTTTTTAAGTCTATTGCAGAAGGAGAACTGACATTTAAAATAACTTTGAAATAATCCTAATAAAAAAGACCCCGGCGGGGTCTCTTTTATTAGGCGGCCTGTATTTGTTTTTCTTTTTTTCGTTTCATCTGTTCGATAATTGAATCAAGTGCATTATCGAATGACTCTTCGAACGATTTTGAGCATTCTTTGGAAAAAAAAGCATACCGTGGAATTTTAACTTTTATTTCTACCACTTTATCTTTTATCTGATGTACCACATTGTCGAGCTTAAGATATACATCAATAGCCGTGATCCTGTCATGAAAACTGTTCAACTTTTGAATCTTCTTATTTACATGTTCTAACAATTTTGATGCGGCATCAAAATGCACAGTTTGAATGTTTACATTCATAATAGTCCAGTTTAAAATCTGTGAATAATAATGATAAAATAATTTAAAGAACTTCGAATTAACAGCAGGGCTGCAACTCCCCTCAAGTTAATGCTTTATATATAAGATTTCAAAAAAAAAATTATTGTTTTAACATCTCATTTTTTGTCTTAATCAGCAGAAAATCATGCCTTAGGGTGAGACTTTTTATGTACCTCTTTCAGGCGTTCAATAGTATTATGTGTATATACCTGTGTAGCAGCCAGGCTGGCATGCCCAAGCAACTCTTTTACGGCATTAATATCGGCACCTTTATTAGTAAGATGCGTTGCAAAGGTATGCCGAAGTATATGGGGGCTTTTTTTCTCTAGAGTTGTAACCAGAGATAGATATCTCTTCACAATTAAATACACATATTTGGGATATAGTTTTTTCCCTTTAGCGCTAACTAATAGAAAAGTGCTGTCAGCATTTTCAACTTCACCCTTTGACAATATATAATCTTTTATCCGGCCTATCATATAGTTGCTTAGCGGTATCAAACGTTCTTTATTACCCTTACCCAATACTTTAAGCATTTGACCCGAAGAATCTATCCCGGATTCTTTTATATTAATAAGTTCATCACGCCTTATTCCGGTTGTATACAATAACTCAATAATCAGGCGATGTGTTTTCCCTTCAAAATCATTTCCAAAGTCAATCTCGCTGAGAAGTGTATCAGTATCTTTTTGTTCTACAAAAACCGGAAGACGTTTACTTATCCTGGGGGAAATGATAGTAGTCATAGGAGTAGCTTTCAAATTACCGGCTCTTATCTGGAATTTGAAAAATGCCTTCAAAGTAGAAATTTTTCGATTAACTGTGCGGGCAGAAAACCCATTCTTCATCATATCTGCAAGCCAGGAGCGAATATATATGGGCAAAATATCAGTCAGTTGCAGTAAACCATAAACATTTTCCAGGTATCCAAAAAACTGGTCAAGGTCTTCTTTATAGGCAATGGCGGTATTCCCGGAGTATCTTTTTTCAAAAACAATATAATCCAAAAAGGATTGCCGATATATATTGTATACGCTTTGCATGAACACAAAAAAAGGTAGCCATAAAGTTATAATACTCTACGGCTACCTTCTAAACTATTTTTAGAGAATGATTAAATCTCAATCTTTCCGCTGGCAATATTTTGCTTGTAAATTGCTTTCAACACTTCACCTCTCCTTTTTACAGAGGGTTTGGTAAAAGACTGACGTCCTCTTAACTGCAACAAAATCTTAGCTTTTTCAAACTTCTTTTTGTACTTTTTAAGCGCCTTGTCTATGTTTTCGCAATCTTTGCTGTCTATTATAAGCATAAATGATATACCTCCTTTACTATTTTTGAGGAGCGCAAAGATAGCTATTCTACCCAAAATATCAAACCTGATTTCAAAATTCCTTATTCATGAGGTAATTTGCAGTATGTTCACAGGTATTATTGAAACATTAGGGTGTATTACTGCGGTTGAAACGGCAGGAACTAACCGAACTTTCCGGCTTAAGTCACCCATAAGCCAGGAATTAAAGGAAGATCAGAGCGTTGCTCACAATGGAGTTTGTCTGACTGTGGAAAAGACTGAAAATGGGGAACACAGTGTAACTGCTGTTCAGGAGACATTAAAAAAAACGACCCTGGGTACCTGGAAAACAGGAGACTGGATCAACCTTGAACGATGCCTTACACCTAGTGGACGACTGGATGGTCATTTTGTGCAGGGGCATGTGGATACTACAGGCATTTGTATTGATAAAAAAACATTGGATGGCAGTTATGTGTTCAGATTTGAATTTCCCGAAAAATTTGCTCTCCTTATCATTGAAAAAGGCTCTGTTAGTCTAAATGGCATCAGCCTTACAGTTTTTGATGTTATGCCGAATCAATTTTCTATTGCCGTCATCCCATATACTTATATACATACTACCATGCAGTACCTTAAAACCGGCGATGCAGTAAACCTTGAATTTGATATGGTAGGAAAATATGTAGTAAGAGGAATGGAGCTGAGCAGAAAATAATACATTATTATGGAACAGGTTGAACAGATTAATGATTACCAAATACAATCATTTATTGATACCCTGCAACAACTTGATACCTCAGCATTAACAATTGAAAGTTACTCCTATGGCTATTTAAAACATCTTCTACACCATAAGAAATTTTATCTTGAAATTTACCGTACCATTTTAAATTATGTACTTAAAAACTCAACAAAGAAAAAAGCAGAGATGGTAGTTATTGATTATGGTTCCGGAAACGGGTTGTTAGGTTTTTTTGCTAAACATTGTGGATTTGGGATTGTAATTAATATTGATATTTCAGAAGAGTTCTGCATGTCTCAACTTGATATTTTTAAAACTAATAAATTAGAGATTGATGAAATTTTTTGTGGGGATATCGAAAATTTTGGTAAAACCTCTTCTATTGTTCCCGATGCCCTTATTGGAACTGATGTTATTGAGCATATTTATGATTTAGAAAAATTCTTTCATGTTCTTTCATCAATTAATAAAAACCTGATAACTGTATTGACAACAGCTTCGAATGAAAAGAACTGGCTTAAAAAGAGTCAACTTATACGTATTCAGTTGAAGGATGAATGGAAAGGAAATGCACCATCGGGATCAAACAAAGAGGAGATGCCATTTAGGGAAATCAGGAGAGGAATAATAAAAGATATTATTGGTAATGAAAGTATACATGAAATTGAAACCCTGGTAACGTATACCCGTGGACTAAATAAATATGATATTGAAAAGGCGTGTAAAAATTATTTAATAAAAAAGGAATTACCCCCTCCATTACAACATCCTACAAATACCTGTGATCCGATAACAGGAAGCTGGACAGAAAGATTACTAACCTATCAGGATTACCATAATCTTTACTATAAATATCAATTTAAACTGTCAATTTTAAACGGATTTTATAATACTTATCAATCATTTCCTAAAAGTTTATTTATGCAATTACTAAATTACTTCATTAAAAATTTCGGGAAGTTTGGCAATTTCATAAGTCCATTTATTATTTTAGTCGGGATCAGGGTATTACAAAGGGAGAGAAATGCATAATTGCAAAAATCAGTTTTATCTCTGATTAAGGATAATTTTAAGACTAAACAATTTATAATCTTAATGCAAATAAATTGACAACAGTAATAATAGCCATATTCAACGAAGAAGAAAACATTATTCCACTGTATAACGAGCTTAAGACTTTTGTACCTAAGCCTTATGAAATAATTTGGGTAGACGATGGAAGCACGGATCAATCTTTAGAAAAAATCAAACAAATTTCACTAAATAATCCAGAAGTCAAATGCTTATCATTTTCAAGAAATTTTGGTCATCAGCCCGCATTAATGGCAGGCTTACGATATGCAACTGGTAATATTATTATTACAATGGATGGCGACTTCCAGCACCCCCCCTCATTATTGCCAGCTCTTATTAATGAATTGTTGAATGGCTTTGATATAGTCACAGGAAAAAGAAATGAATCCGGTAATAAAAAAACAGGCAAATATTTTTTCAGTAAATTATTTTACAAGCTTATCAATTTACTTTCAGATACACATATAGAAGAATATAGCGCTGATTTCAGGGTTTTTAATAAAAAAGTATTAAATACCATCCTCCAATTTGAAGAAAAAGAACTTTTCTTAAGGGGTATATTCAGTTGGATTGGGTTCAAAAGAAAGACCATCGAATATAACCCTCCAAAAAGAATATTTGGAAAAACAAAATACACCGGGAAGAAAATGATCAGCCTGGGGATTAAGGGAATCACATCTTTCACTTTCAAACCTCTCCGGTTTTCCTTAATTGCAGGATGTATTTTCTCCGCAATATCTTTTATGTTGGCGATAGCGGCAGTTATTGCATATTTTTATGGATATACTGTCAGAGGCTGGGCTTCTATAATCATTGCCATAATGCTTTTAGGCGGCATTCAACTTTTATTTCTCGGCTTGATAGGTGAATATATTGCAAGCCTTCTCATTGAGACAAAAAAACGTCCAATGTATATTATTGACCAGATGATAAATGTTGATTGATCTTTGTTTAATGCAAAATCACGGAAGCCTCCAAAATGCCTGTAGGAATATGTAGTGCTTTTGAAGTTACAAACTTTGGAGGTTTCCCCAGTCCAAAATATTGCCAATAATAACCAACAGTATAAGGAATCGAAGTAGTATTTACTTTTATTTCAAAATTTCCTGCACCAAAATTCGATTGACAAATTCTTTCCAGCAATAACTTAATTCCTTTTTTACTTGGAATGAATAAATGTTCCCCAGGTATAAAATAGGGCCATTTACCTCCCAGCAGATTTGCTGCTATACTTCCAAAATCCGGAACAGTGATATACAAGCTCCCCTTTGGTTTTAACTTCAATAGCAGGGATTCAAGCAGTACTTCAGGATACATTACATGCTCTAAAACAGTAACCAAAAAAATCAAATCAAAATTATTTGAACCATAATCGGGTGCATGGTTAATATCTGTTTTGATCCACTGTATATTTGTATTTTCTAAATTTGGCGGTTTTTCATGAAAATCAACGGCAACTCCATTAGATAGTGGATATTTTTCCAAAATTGTTACTGTCAGTTCCCCATTTCCCGCCCCCACATCCATCCAGCAAAAACCTTCTTTTGCAGGTGACGAAACTAACTGAAATGCATTGGTCACACATTGCCTATACCATTTAGTCAAAGGGTTATTATCTCTTATAGCCCGTATCTTTGGAATCATCCCCCCGTCAAAACTGCGATAAAGCTCCTCTAATTCAAAAACATTTGGCATTGGAAAAGTAAGTCCGGAAGAGCAGTTTTTGCAACGAAAAAAATCAAACGGTCCATGATCTTTTTTAAAAGGATGGTTCCTTCCCTTATATAACAACTTCATCTCACTGCTTCCACAAAAACAACATATTTTAGCTTGTTCATTCATCTATCAAAAATTACCTAAAAGAATACTCTTTGTCTGCATGAAATTAAATTATTCAATTAAGCAAGATTCTGTAAATATCCCAATAATTTTTGCCATTATAACTATAGTAGCATTCCTGCCCTTTACTTCAATGATTTTTGCACTAAAAAATGATGCATTTACAGGATATTTCCCCCCGAAATTCTTCATGAGTGAAAGCATTCATAGTGGTTATTTCCCTTTATGGAATCCTTATATTAATTATGGGCTGCCTCAATATGGGGATATGAGTAGTGGCTTCTGGAGTCCTATTACCTGGTTAATTTCTTCTACTATCGGGTATAATGCGTATACATTCACTTTGGAAGAAGCATTATATATTTTTCTTGCCGGCATTGGGATGTTTCGTCTTACCCGTAGTTTCAAAATTGATAAACGAATCAGTATATTATCTGGTGTATGTTATATGTGTTCAGGTTATATTGTAGGACATCTTCAGCATTTTAACTGGATATCCGGAGCCGCCTTTCTTCCTTGGTGCATAGCAGTTTACCTGAACTTATATACAAAAGTTACCTGGTCTACAGTGGTTAATGCCGGAATATTTTTTTTACTTTTTATCTCTTCCGCACATCCAGGTATAATAATAGGGGGGATTTACTTCTTTATCTTTCTTGCATTTGCTCTTTTTTATAATCAATATCGGAAACATACTTCTCTATCTGCTGCTCTCAAAAAAACGGTTTTTGTCAATGGGGTAATTTTATTTATTCTGATACTTTTTTGTATAGGTCCAATTATCGGATATTCCGAAATAATGCCCTTTATTAGCAGAGGGTCAAAATTGATATCATCTAATTCAATTGGTACGGCAACGACTCTGCAAAGCTGGATTTCGGTATTGTTTCCATTGGTTACTACAAAAAATGAAAGTTTCTTTTTTACTGACATATCGTTACGCAATTGTTACTTCGGGCTTTTATTTCTTATTTTTTTTATTACTGCCATCATAAACAAAAAAACAAACTGGCAAAAGTTTTTGTTTTTAATAGTCATATTCTTTTTACTGATCGGCCTGGATGGGGAAATAAAAAACATCTTTTACACTTTACTTCCCTTATTGGGTTATGTCAGACTTAATGGTGAATTACGGATATATGCTATTCTTTCTGCAATTCTCATAGCAGCTATAGAACTAAACAAGTATGCAAAATCCAAATCAAACTTTTACGAAAAAGTATTTTATAGTATAGCCGGTGTTCTGATATTCGCTTTAATATATACACTGTTTAATGCTCACGAAAACAAACTATTTTTATTTCGTCTTCATGAACTAACTCTTAACCGATCAGTTTTAAAAGAGTTTATAAACAAGTTAACATTCATTGATACCCTGTTCATTCAATCGGTAATTCAATTGATCGCTTTAGTTTGGCTGTACAGGTTGAGAAGGAAAGTCCCAACCGGCGCATGGATAAACATTGGCATTGCTGAAATAATGCTTGCAGCATTATTAAATATTCCATTTACCGGGGTTGGAAAAGAGTCCGTACAACATATTCAGAACCTGTTGGATAAAAGTCCGAAAGGGATTCCGCCTCCACCTTTACAACCAACGGATAAAAATGAGACAATGTCCAGTTTAGTCACAAAACAAGTTGGAGACTGGTCATTCTACAACAAACAGATAGGAAGTGTTGAAGAGGTTCCCTACCCTATCAGGCTTAACTCTAGCATTAATTTTTTTAAATCGGAGTATCTGAAAAAATGCAATTCTCAAAATTTTATTTTTTTCCCTCAACCACACCCCGGTGATACAATTAAAATCGTTAGTTTTACTCCTAACTCCATTGAAATCGAAACACTATCAGGTTCAGAACAGGTTTGTATAATAAAAGAAAATTTTTACCCTTATTGGTATTGTTATATTAATGGTAAACCAGCCCAAATAAAAGTAGCCTCCGCAACATTTATTTCAGTTCAGGTTAATCCGGGAAACAATAAAATATTATTTAAATTCCAAAACAATAAGATAATATTTTTAGTTTTTTGGACCTTAATAATTTTTCTTATTGGAATCGCAGCTCTATTAATCATTCAGAAAAAACGCTACAAATATGAATGATTTATTAAAATATCTTATTTAATTACCACATATTATACCATACACATAACACTTATTATTTAATGGCTTTGTAATAAAAAGATCAGGAAAATCAATTTTAAAATATTAATTTATTTCAATGTTATTTTTTCAGAACATTCTAAAGTTAATTTTCAGGACGATTTTAACGCAAGGAATTTAGATTCTACATATTGATAACTTAAATGAGAAATTATAAATGTAATAAGTAATGTTATAAGACTTTGCACAAGATTCAGTCCCAGTGTCAAAGAATTATTATTTGAAAAAAAATGAAACTGAGTTCCTAACAAAACCATTACCAATGCATGATATAGATACAACCCGTAAGATATTTTTCCGAGATAATTAATCAATTTAAACTTACCGATATTGAAGATTGAGTGTTCATTAAAACTTTGATCATATAGTATCACCCCGTAGCATACGCTTTTGACAATACCATTTATGACAAAATCAGACTTAATAAGAAAGCTGAATATTAAAATGAAATATACTAATGAAAAAGTCAACCGTTTCAATTTAAAAGACAAAACACATCTTCCTTTTTTTAAATAAAACAATGCAGCCAATGCCCCAGTACAAAAATATTGCAAAGTATATAAACTATGTATAGCCAAAAATTGTGCTGATTTTGGATGGGCTTGAAGGTACCAATAACTAAACGCAATACTTACAATAAAAAGTAAAATTATTATTTTGTCTATCAAACCATTCGAAATAAATTTTAAAATTATCCCCCATAAAAAATAGAACTGCTCTTCAATTGATATAGACCATAAGATAACTAAAGCAAAAGTGAAATAACTCCCATTTTCAATTATATAAAAATTAACGTAAAAAAAAATAAAGGGTAAAATTGAGGGTAACGTTGGTCCTTTTGCATGAAACAAATTTGCAGCAAAAGGAAGTATAATGTAACAAATGAATACAATTAATATATAAGCAGGCCATATTCGGAGTGATCTGTTTTTATAGAAATTAAATAACATAAGCTTACCGTATTTTTCTTTTTCTCTCAATAAGCGGTAAGAAATCAAAAAACTTGAAAGCGAAAAGAAAAATGGTACTCCCAGATAACTAAATGTAACTATGTTAATTAAGGTATCAATAATTATATTATTGGCATGGGGCAAAAAAATTGTATGTGAAATAAAAACGCTTAAAAATGAGAAAAATCTCAATGCATCAAGATTCTTAAAATAGGCAGGGGTTTTATTAGTAGGTAAACTCGTTTGGTTATTCATTCAAATTTGGTTCATTCAACTTTTTCCAGACCATTGCATAGTTAAAATATCCAATTATATGGAATAATTACTTTGACTAAGATCGGAATTTCTGTTAATTCATCGCATCAAATACATTTTTCCATATCCCTTATTAAAGTATTTATCAGAGGTATCCCCTTCCACTTTATACCTGTCAAGAGATTTGCCATTAAGATTTGTAATCACTCTATACAAATAAACCCCATTTGCAAGTTTTTGTCCAAACTGATCAGTTCCGTCCCATTTATAATCGGTAATATTTCTACCAATTCTAATTGGTCCCAGCTCCGTTTTAGTTATTTCCTTAACGATTTTGCCAGTTATTGTTAATATCTGAATCCTGAGGTTTTGAGGAACTTCACTGCCTGTAAGGGTAAAGACAAAGGCAGTAGAGGTTGTAAACGGATTGGGATAATTAAACATATTTGAAATCATAGGTTTATTAATAATCTTAAAGCTCACCTTATACGAAGTGATACCTGCACTATTTCCACTTTTATCTTTACCGGAAACCAACAATTCATAATCGCCGTCATCAAGAAAAGAAGGATTAAAATCTACGACTGCCGTATTGTCGCCCTTATTGCTGCTTAAATTGGGAGGTGTAAACCTAAGAGTATCACTATTAAAATTAAAAGATCTTAATATCCCATTTGGATATTTCACCTGAACCTTTATCAGAGCAGTATCGTCCAATGCCAGGTAACGGTTATTATCTTTCAGATTTATTAAAATGTGTGGTTTTGAGGAAACGATATCATTATTCAGTATATGTACACCATCAAATGTAACATCCAGTAATGGATTAAATTTATCTGGTTTTACATAAACATTTTTATATAAAAAATTATTAAAGAAATATTGTTCTACCTGATCATTATCGGGATTAAAACTCAAATAGATAGTGTTGCTCCCCGGATATTCCGCAGTATTAAAAGTAAATACTACTTTGATTGTATCTCCGCTAATGAGAGGTTTCCTTCTTATTGTATCAATAATATGTTGCACATTATTATTGTCAATCAAAATCAATTTAATTTTTAAACTGTCAAAATCATAAGGACTGATATTCTTAAATGCAATGCCTAAATTTAGTATCTCTCCAATTTCGACAGTATCTTTTAAAGGTGAATAAAAAATATTGCTGGCTATAGCTCCTTCGGGAGGGAGCTTACCAGTCAGCATCCAATTTCTAAGTTGCGAAGGTGTACCATGTATGGTGTCACTGTTAAGCATTTTAAGTTTCAAAAATGGATATTGAGCTGCATTTATGAAAGAAATACTGGTATCTGTGGCAGAGTATACAGTTGTTAAAAGCGATTCATTTCCTGCATAATCTTTCCCATATACCGAAATTGAAACTTTATCTGAATCAGATTCAATGGATTTCCCTTTCCACCTTAACCGTTCCCAGGTTTCGGCAGGCCCAAACCATTCAGATTCTATAGTTCCGCTTTCCTTTCTTGAGTCTAAATTAAAGGATTCAACTATTTTAGAATCTACCTGTTGCCCCACAAAACTTTGCACCGGAAAATTTGAGTCACCTTTCTTAAAGAAAAATAGAAAAGGGAGATTAGTTGTAAACTTATCAATATCTGCAATCCCGGCATTTTTCAAAACATGATATAGAGATCTTCCGGAACCCAATTTAGCGGTATCTGACTTCCAGTCGTCAATAAATGAAGAATTAGTAGACATACCCAAATTGGTAATTGAAACATAATTCCCCGCAGGAATAGACTCAAGAAACTGAATTGCTTTTCTTCTGTAACTGGTATCACTATACTGAAATTCAAATGCATATTTGTTATGACCGCAAGGTTTAACACTCCCAAATAACCCAAATGCACCCTGAGCAAAGTTTTTCCAGGGCTGCAATGTTAAACTATCATAGACTATAAATTGCAGTGAGCTATACAGACATCCATAATAATCTAAAAAACTTCCATCTAATGATGCATAAATATCATTCCCCAAATAATAGGGATATAAACCCGTAGAAATCTTGATCGTTTTTGAAATTTTATCAAATCTAAACACCCGGTCTTCATCCAATGATATCTCGTTATAAGTATCTTTTAGAAATTGAAAATAATGTGCCTGACTGTAGCCACTCTGATGATTGTTCAAAAAGGTAAATGAAGAGCTACTCCATACTTTTTCATTGTTGTCTCCACCATTTATCGCCGAAACTCTCCAATAATAAACCGTACTGTCACTGAAACTTATACCTGGATCAAATTCTATTATACCTCCTGCTGCACTTGTTGTAATACTCTTCTTAAATGGTGAATTATAAAGCTCTGTCGTATCGATTTCCATAACATAGCTTTTTGTAGGAGCAAGAGGGTTAGAGGAGGAGGCGTAAAACTTTATATTGGGGTTACTCACAATAGAATATTCATAAGGGTAAATAGTCCTTGCGCCATCATCAACAATATAAAATGTCTTGGATACGGAATTATTAGTTTCGGATGTTTCTGTAATTTCATTTTTGCTGTCCAATGTAATAATTAACTTATTTTCACCCTTTTCTTTGGCAGGGTTTATTGGAATTATCAATTCTAAACTATCTGAAAAATTAGCTGCTCTCACCTTCTTATTAAATACCGTAATGATACTTCCATCGGGTAATTGCCTTTTAATTTCAATTTGCATAGAATCATTGTGCGAGATACCTAAATTAAAATATTTAGCAGAATATTTAAATTGATTATCAGCAATAGAAATCAAAGAGGGAACATATACAAATTGATCTTCTATTGCAAAATCAGGCAGACTTTCCATATAAAGTTTTATTGATGGATCTCCATCCAATGTTATCTCTTCTGCATGAAGTCTTCCCAGATAATCAGCAGGTGCACTTGTCAATAAATATCTAAATGATTCTTCCAGTAATTTACCTATAGGTTTCCCGTACTGTTGTCCCGACAGTCCTTTATACAATCCATGCAGATAAATATTCAGATAGCTAACAATTCCATAATGTGTGCTGGCAACAAAACCTATTGCCCCCTTTGGATTGAGTAAATATTTTTCGGACAAAGTTGTTAATGTGTTTAATCTATTTGTTTCAAGATTGAATATATCTCCGGCCAGGCAACCATTAACCAGAAATAGTGGATATTTCCCCTGGTTTTCATATATAGAAGGGTCATCAATATTAAATTCTGTGGTTGAAGCAGATGAGTGTCCAAAATAATTAACGATACCAATGCCATCATTAAAAAGCTTCTTCAACTGATCAGAAGTTAGTTGAGACGCAACAGCCGAACTATTACTGAAACTCTCTACATTTGCCCCCCATAGTGTATCCTCGGCTATTTGCTTCAACTGATTCATATACCCACCAATCTCTTTACTCAACTGTGCATTACCTCCACCTATAGCATGCACAATATTTTTCATCCAGGCCCTGCCTTCTATTGTCTGTGGAGTATTCACCCCTACTGATTCAAATTCTTTCACTTTTTCTAAATATATTTCAACCTCTGCAGGACTAACGGCGGATAAACGACCAATGGGAATAGCAGCAATTGTTTCATTGTCATTTGAAGACAGTAAGTTATCTGAAGCAGGATAACCAAACGGAGGAATTAAGTTCAATTGGTCGAGGAGGGGGTTGCCCTCATTTAACCTTGCCTGCATATAAGATACACCTTTCCCTATAAGAAAAACATTGGAAGGAGTTACTGAAAATACAGATCTTGCATATTTCAAAAATTTCTTAATGGCAAAGGGATGTCGTTTTATGCCAAATGCAAACTGATCGGTCAACTGATCAATATCATACACTTTAGCATTATGCCCCCCACCTGCAGCAGAAGCCCTGTACTGTGCATAGGATAGTACCGGGTTGCCATTGGCGCCATTGTATAAACGGGGATTACTAATAATAATAAAATCTCCCTGGTTTTCAGGAAGTGAATAATTGACAAAATTTCTCGTAGTAAAAGAAGCAACATTTACCAGATTACCGCTTTCCTGACTTACTAAAACCAATTTTCTATTTTGTAAGGAAGGCAATAAAGCAAACTTTGCAATTCCTGCTTCATCAATTACGCCAATATACCTTTTAAAATTGGTCAGGTCATATAATACTGGTGCAACTGTGCCATACTTGAAAGTAATTTTCAGGTAATTACCATTTGTAGTAGCAGGCAGATCAAACTGAAAATAAGATGAGTCTCCAAAATTGAATAGACGTGGATAAGTAATTTCATATTTAGCTACCACCATCCTGTCGTTTGGATTTGCAGATACATTGGTTACCGCAACAGTTGCCGATCCGGAGTTGAGCAAGCTTACCGGGAATGTAGCAGACTGTCTTTGGTCAGAAAAAGCATCCATCTGCGCACTAATGAGCTGCGTGCCATTTACCTTAACATTGAATGAGCGGTTATTTACTGCGTTACCGGCTGCAGCAACAAACAAGGTCGCATCAGGGCCTGTTGTATATGGGAATAATTTGGACTGTACATCCGTTAAAGTATTAGATGCCCTTATATCATCACTTGTCCATCCTTCTCCTTTATCATATACGGAAGAATAAACATATTCGCTAACAATTTGTGCATATCCCGAATTTATTTTGTTCTTAAAGTATTTACCGGTAGTAAACATAAAATACGGCTCTTCGGGCAAAACATTACCTGCTACATTATTCGTCTGATCTGTAAGCCTGAGATTATTACCCGCAGGGTTTACTGTTAGAAAATAAGATGAAGTATCTGTTTCCAAACTCCATTTTTCATTGAGTTGATCATTTATATTTGGATACAGGTTCTTATCTGGCTTACCGTCATTCATCTCACCCCAGAATTCGATAAAATCTGATGCCCCTAAAACCCCTGAAGTTACCGAAGTATAAAT
Organism: Bacteroidota bacterium; assembly: GCA_018268105.1. Taxonomy (GTDB): domain Bacteria; phylum Bacteroidota; class Bacteroidia; order Chitinophagales; family Chitinophagaceae; genus Agriterribacter. The sequence continues at coordinate 46,145 of JAFDXG010000036.1, forward strand.
CGGAACCTGTACACCATTACGCCAAAGTTGAAACTGCTCTGCAGGAACATTCTCTAGTCCAATATTTTGAAGGGATGTTTTCGATATTCTATGCAAAGTATTTTTTATAACGGGAAACTTATAATACGTTTTATTATAGTCTATCCATTCATTATTATACTGAGCCCTTGCGAAACCACAGCCCAAAAATAAAATCAGCAGAATAACTCGATTCATAATAAGGTTAATTTGTTTTTACGCTTTTACTTTTTGCCTTTTTCACAAGATCTACCCGCAAAGAAAAAATATGCGTATATAAAGGGTTGGATTGATTGGCCAGATTGGTAAATGCATAATCAATAGACAGATGCTTTAGCTTAAATCCTGCTCCAATGCTGGGCTGGTAAATCCAAACTTTTTTCTTGTTCAGTGTATCCCCGTCTGCAAGTGCTTTTTGAAAATTATAAATACCACTTCTTACAAAAATCAATTTTTTATACCCCAGTTCAATCCCTATTCTCGGATCAACACTTACCGGATCAGCACTGATAACTACATTTCGTTTGCCATCAAAAGTGAGGTCAAGATTGGCCTCTGCTAACAGGCTAAATTTTTCACCAAGTGCAAAATCATAAGCACCACCCAATATTAACCGTGGCGCAGTAAGTTCTGTTGACTTTACAGGAATCTCATTATTTGTAAGGTAGAGCGCTTCCTTTTCTTCATCCGTAAATGTAAAACTCCACGCATTGAAAGTTGTGGTAATATCTCTGGCAGTAATACCCAGTTTCCAGCGTTTATCGTGTATCTGGATACCGCCGTCAATACCAAATCCCCAGGCTTTGGCAAAAGTCCCTACATTGCGATAGATCACTTTTGCGTTTAACCCAAAACTTATCAGCTTTGTTCCTCTTTGCTTTAAACTCTGTGCATAAGAAAATAAAAAAGCATAATCTGCCGAAGAAAAACTTCGGATATTATTGTAATTGATGGAACCATCAGGTTCTACGAGGTAGAGGGTATTGGGGATATCATCCACTCCAAACCGGAGTAATGATAATGCAATAGTTCTTTTTTGATCACTTAGAGGAATAGCTATACTGCCATAATCGTATTTGCCTATTCCGGAAAAATATTCGGCATGCATAAAATTTACCACAGGGCTTTCCCTGATATTCACCAATCCTGCCGGATTCCAATACCCTGCATTTCCATCTGCAACAGAAGCTACCTGCGCCCCTCCCATTCCCAATCCTCTGGCACCTGCGCCAATATTCAAAAACTCATTTGAATATTTTCTGAATTGTGCATAAGACGTCGTTTGATTAGATAACAAGCAGATAAGGCATATTCTCAAAAGCGCGTTTTTCATTCAATGATATTTCAAATGAGCAATTCTTGAACTGATAGCGGATTTGTCCATTTATTTTATACAAATATACCTTAAGCATTTTTGTCCCGGAGATTTTGATGGACATTAAAATTCAAGGCTTTATAACGGATTTATTTATAAAATTATTGCCTTTTGCAAGATGCTTGGGTAACTAACATTATTTTTGCTCAAAACCACCTGAAAATGACGTTAATAGAAGAATTGAGCTGGCGTGGCATGTTGCAGGACATTATGCCCGGAACCGAAGATCAATTGAACAGGGAAATGACTTCCGCCTATATAGGATTTGACCCAACTGCTGATAGCCTCCATATCGGAAGCCTGGTACCCATATTATTATTAGTTCATCTGCAAAAAGCCGGACATAAGCCTATAGCTCTTATTGGTGGAGCAACCGGCATGATTGGCGACCCCACCGGCAAAAGTGAGGAACGGAATCTGTTAACCAGAGAACAACTTGATATAAACATCGCAGGCATAAGAGTACAACTGGAAAAACATCTTGATTTCAACCCTTCCCTGAAAAACAGGGCAGAACTGGTAAATAACTACGACTGGTTTAAAGAAATCAGCTTTATAGATTTTCTGCGGGATACCGGCAAGTATATTACCGTAAATTATATGATGTCAAAAGAAAGTGTAAAGAAAAGAATTGAAGGAGAAACCGGGATAAGCTATACTGAATTTGCTTACCAGTTGATGCAGGGATACGACTATTACTGGTTATATAAAAATAAAAACTGCAAGTTGCAGATGGGCGGCAGCGATCAGTGGGGTAATATCACTACTGGTGCAGAACTTATTCGACGTAAAGTTGGTGGTGAGGTCTTTGCTTTTACCTGCCCCCTGATCAAAAAAGCAGACGGTGGAAAATTTGGAAAAACAGAAAAGGGCAATGTTTGGCTTAATGCAGCACGAACAACACCTTACCAGTTTTATCAGTTTTGGCTCAATGCTTCAGACGAAGATGCTGCAAAATGGATAAGGATATTTACTTTTTTAACCAAAGAAGAAATTGAAATCATTTATGCAGAACAAAAAGAAAATCCGGCAGCAAGACATTTGCAAAAAGCGCTTGCCAGGGAAATAACCATTTTTGTTCATGGCGAAGAAGAATACCATAAAGCAATAGATACTACTCAAAAATTATTTTCTCA
>JAFDXG010000037.1 GCA_018268105.1 Bacteroidota bacterium
GGTGGAGATCATGCTGCAATGGCATCCAACAGTCAGTATGCTGCGAACATTTCTTTTGCTGCCAGTTTATTATATAAATTAACCGGTAACAAATATTATGCTGATGAAGCTGCAAAAGCTATTGAATATACTTTACAATGTCAGAGAGTAGAACCATTGAACGACAAAGACAAACTAAGCGGTTTCTTTTACCGCGACCTCAATAAAAAATCTATTGTACATTATACACACCAGTCACGTGACCAGGTATATATGCAGGCTTTGACAGCACTATGTGAAACACAGCCCAATAATGCCAATTACAAAAAATGGGCTGATGCTATCAGGTTGTATGGTAATTATCTCAAAAAGATTATGCAATACGTAGAACCTTATGGATTAGTACCCAGCGGTGTGTATCATATAGATGAGGTTAAAGATTCTGTAAACTTTTATAAAGTGCAGGTTGGTATTTTCAGAGGGGCAGCCAAAGATTATAAAGAACAATTGGAAAATGGCGTTAAGCTGGATAAAGAACATTATCTCCGTGTATTCCCCGTGTGGTTTTCCTTCAGAGGTAATGCAGCGGTGCAACTTTCAACCGGCAAGGCTGCTGCATTGTGTGGCAAGTTTTTAAAAGATAAAGAATTGATAAACATAGCTGAACAGCAACTGTTTTGGATAGTTGGTAAGAATCCATTTGGACAGTCGTATGTGTGGGGTGAAGGAAGTAACTACCCACAACTTTATACAGCATTACCCGGTGAAACTGTTGGCGCCATACCAGTTGGCATGCAATCGAGATTTAATGAGGATACACCTTATTGGCCGCAATTTAATACTGCTACATATAAAGAAGTCTGGGGCGCTCCGGCAGCAAGATGGATGTCCCTGATAGCCGAATTTTAATACTATCGGGTATAATTGCAGATGAAGTTACGCAATATCGTTTTTACTTCTCCCTGTTTATCAAACAGGGGGAAGTAAAACATAGATCAGTAGCCAAATATATTCTTACGGATATTGGCATAATAACCTACTTTATCATCCTGCTTAATATCCTGGTAGATGGATATAAGTCCGTTTAAAATTAACGGGTCATTTCCATGTTTGGTAATATATCCATCAAGTAATTGAATTGCTTTTTGTGTTTCGTGAATTGAAACCAAACCAATTGCATAGCCATATAGATAGGATGGATTGGAGGGTTCAAGGGATGCCGCTTTTTTTAATTCATTCAATCCCTCTGATTCATTGTGATTTCGAATATACCAAAGCCCTAAGGCGTAATGCAAAGTACCATTTGCAGGGGTGATAGTCAATCCTTTGTTCAGATACTCTTTTGCTTTCGTATCCAAGTTTTGTGAGCGATATAAGTCTGCGAGGTTACCGTAAAATGCAATAAATTCCGGGAAACGTTTCAAGCCCAGTAAATATATCTGTTCTGCTTCATTTATCCTCCCTGTTGCAGAAAAAACAATACCCTGATTGATATAACCTTCCGGTCTGTCGCTGAGATATTTTTGAATTTCGATATATTCATTCATTACCCCAATAAATTTTTGCTTTGTGCTTTCATCTAATTGTGCATATAAAGGCGCCAATGAATTCATAGCTTCAGTTCTTACTGAAAGAACCGGATCTCCAAGTATTGGTGTGATTTCAGACAGCAAAATTTCTGAAGGAAAATTTACTGTTGCACGTATGGCATTTAAACGGAAATTGGGGTCGGGACTATGCAGATATTTTTTAATCTCCGTAATTAATTGTGGTGAATAAAAAGCGGTATACTGTTCAAGCGCCGTAGCTTTAATAATATCAGGGTAGTTTTGAGTAAGCAGTTGGTTTAAATCGCGCAGGCTTTCGGTTGTGTTTTTTGAAATTGTATTTAATAATTCTCCATAGGTTTTTGTCTCAGGTAATTTATCACCATACCATTGTGTAAAGTTCTTTGCAGCCCATCTCACACTCTTGTCGGTATGACATTTATTACAGGCATTGGGTGTATTCAATTTTTCAGAAAGATCCGGGCGGGGTATCCTAATACTATGGTCTCTCCTTTCGTCAATCATCATATAAGTGGTTATGGGCATGTGGCAATTGACACACTGTGAACCTGCACTGGTTACCTGGTGGTGTGTATGTTCCGGAATATTGAATTTCTCTGGTGCATGGCAGGTAAAACAGGTATTGTTAACCGGTGCTTTTACCTGCATGGAATGAGGGTCGTGACAGTTGATGCAGGTTACACCCTGTGCATACATTTTGCTTTGTAAAAAAGAACCGTATTCATAATCCTCTTCCTTTAACTGACCATCTATATAATAGTTGATTGCATTAACTGTTGAAGGAATATGCGACTCTAAAAATGGCTGACCGTGAATATAACTATCGGTTATCCTGCCTGCCCTTGCATGGCAACGGGCACAGGTTTCAATCAGGGTAGTATTGTGAACAACCTTATCAGGATAAGCAATACCTTTTTCGGAATTGAATTTCCAGTTCACTTTTTCTCCGCTAAGATTTATTGCAAATCCCTTCAGACTGTCGGCAGGATATTTTTTTTCTGTCCATGCAATATGATTCGAAGCTGGTCCATGACAGGATTCACAGGAAACTTTTTGTTCGCTCCAGGTGCTGTGAAAACTGTTGTTTGAAACTTCAAAGTTTTTAAAATAATTAGTCGTATGACAATCCGCACACATGTTGTTCCAGTTTTGATTAATACCAGTCCAGAACAATTCGTCACCCGGTGGGATTTTTTCTTTTCCATAAATATGAAACCACCGCTGCCCGCCTTTTTCTTTTGGACGGGTATCCCAGCAAAAAGGAAGGGTTTGAATGCGACCATCGGGAAACCGAACAAGATATTGCTGTAACGGCTGCCATCCAAAAGTATAACTTACCTGAAAATCAGTTTTCCGGCCTGTTGAATCTTTTGTTCTTACATAATAATGGTTATCCTTTGTGTAGAAAAAACTGGTGTCGCCAAAATAAACGAAATAGCTGTTATAGAAATTTCCTTTTACTGATCCGGCTGTTGCAGAATCCATTGCATGAAAATGATCGGAAGTGGCATAAGCGCTATATTCCTTAGCATGACAATCCCTGCATTTATTACTTCCTATATATGAAGGTTTCTGAACATCTGCAGGCTTAGCAACTTCAATGCAACAATAAAAAACAATGATGCAAAACAAAATAATACCTGTTGCTGCTGCTAATTTCATATCTGGTAAAGATTGGCTTAAGTTTAGAATAGCAATGGTTGCTAACAATGAGGTTTTAAACAGTAATAATATTCAGTAATTTCTGTAATGAATTCAAATGCCCGGGTAGAGTTTTATATATGATATCGTAGGTTTCTTCCCTATAGATATGGCTAACCTGATTTCTGTCATCAATTGCTTTGAGTAAGTCTTGGAAAAGCTTATCATCAATCAAATTGTTTTGAAACATAGTCCTATACACGTCCTTTGGAGAGTTGCTGATAATTCCCAATTTAGATTCAAGGAATAATTTGCTTGTTTTCCAGACCAATTCAGTTGTATATTCAAATTTTTGGATCCTGCCGTTTTTGATCAGATCAACTCCGGCAGCATCAAGTTCTGAATAATCTTTTTCCATGCTAATTTTAAAAGTGGAGACAGCCTTTATGAGATTTTCAAGATTGGAGCTAAATTTTTCGGACAATTCCATAATTCAATATGTTGTAAAGCTTGTTTTTTAAAATATTCCCCAACGCTACTAAAATCAATAAGTTCAACTTTATAAGGAATGATACTATTCTCAATTTTTTCTTCCAGTGTAAACCGAAGACTTGAAGATAATGTGGTATTCCCCCAAAGGCCAATATCAATGTCTGAACGTACGTGGTTATTTTTTGCCACTCTGCTTCCAAACATGAAGACAATATATTCCTCTTTAGGAACAGTTTCGTTCAAAATGTTTTTTAAAATAGTCAGATACTCAGGCTTCATTTGTTAAAGATACTATTTTGTTAATGAGGCAACAATATATTCAGGGCGTACTATGTGGGGTAAATTATTTATTAGCTTTCAGCTATCAGTTTTCAGCAATCAGATATCAGCAATTTAATATTCACCATTTAAAAAATCATTCCCTGGTTCAGGTTGTCGTTATCGGCACCCGATATTGTCGTATTTCCACCCTGTTTGCTATATACACCTGAGGTAAGTTTGTGATATAAATTTTAAAGTAAAAGTTTTAACGGAATGTTCTTATGACTTCATTACAAAAGACTATCACTACAGGAATGGGCATCATGCAATTATATGAAGAAGTAACCGGCAGGCTGTTGTTTACTGAGTATACATTCATCCAGGAAGCCCTGAATCAAATACCATTTGAAGGAAGCTGGACACCGGCACAGGTTATTGTGCATATTACAAAATCCAACTTATCTATTACGCAGGTATTATCTCTGAAAGGCAAACCGGCAAATAGATTGCCTGATCAACAGGTTGACGGACTAAAAAATATTTTTTTGAATTTTGATACCAAACTGAAGTCTCCTGAATTTATTATACCTGAACCTGGAATATATGAAAGGAAAAACCTGATCGGGAGTCTTGAAAATTCAATTTCTCAACTGCAACAGGAGCAGGAAAATGCTGATCTCACTGAAGAAATTAAACATCCTATTTTCGGCAATATTACAAAGCTCTAATTAATACACTTTGTAGTATTTCATACGGAAAGACAGTTTTACCAGTTGAATGGTGTCAGTAAATTTAAAAACGATGATTGAGGTTTTTAAAACAAATGTCAAGGATCATTTTGAGGCAAATATGCTGCCGGAAGAAATTCACCGGAAGTTCTTTAGATCCAAAGCAAATCTCGATTTAACTGACTGTGATAATATATTAAGGGTGAAATGCAGTTTTGGAATTGTAAAGTCCGGTATGCTGATAAATTTGCTGGAGCAGCATGGGGGTTATAATGAAGTGTTGCCGGATGAAATCAATTTGCCTGAGGGAAATACTTAATCAGCCCTATAAATTTTAGTCTAACTTAAAACCATTTAATAAAAGCGGCGCCTTGCGGCGCCGTTTTTTTTCGGGCGGTTTATTACATAGGGATATAATATCTTTCAGAAATATAGCTTAAAGCGTTTTCAATTTTTATTTAACCAAACGTACTGAGGTAGTTCCACCTCCCTCAAGAGTAAGGTTTACAGGTTTATTAGTTTGCCAGTTGCCTCTTGTAAAGTCGGGTATATTTACCGGTCCGGACCTTTGAGCGACAGATGCTCCGCTAAGTGGTACTATTGAGCTCCAAAGAGCCCCGTCATATACATCCTGGTCAAGCGGCAGTCCGTTTCTTAAGCAGTCAATAAGTCTCCAGTCCATCATAAAATCCATGCCTCCATGTCCACCAACCTGTTTGGCTATCTCTCCCACTTTCTTCACTATAGGCGGAGTATATTGATCATATAATTTTTGCAATTCTTCAGGTTTTATCCATTCATGTCCGAAGGCAATTCTTTCGGGTTCGGGGTATTTGCTCGCAATTCCTTTTGTGCCGCTCACCAGGTGGATACGTGAATAGGGCCGTGGTGAAGTAACATCGTGCTGCAGCATGATGGTTTTGCCTTTGTCGGTACGAATAACCGTAGTATTTATATTACCGTTATAAGGCTTGTCCACAAACTGATTATAAAAAGAGTCCTCTTTTGCTTTCTCTTTTGCCTTTTCGCCCATCATAAAATCATTTGTAGAAACAGAAACGAGATAATTCATTTTATCACCCCGGTTAATATTCAGACATTGTGCTATTGGACCCAATCCGTGTGTAGGATATAAATTCCCTTTAAGATGTATATTTTCACGCAACCGCCACATATCTGCATAACCGGTCTTATTAAAATTTGAATCCAGCAAATCATGAAGATATGCACCTTCAGCATGTATCAATTCGCCCAGTAATCCATTACGGGCCATATTGAGGGTGAGCAGCTCAAAAAAATCATAACAGCAGTTTTCAAGCATCATGCAATGCTTCCTGGTTTTTTCTGAAGTTTCTACCAACTGCCAGCATTCATCAATTGTAACGGCAATGGGTACCTCAGAAGCGGCATGTTTTCCATGCTTCATCGCGTATACTGCCATTGGCGTGTGCAGAGACCAGGGGGTGCAAATGTAAATCAGGTCTAAATCACTGCTTTCACACATCGCCTTCCATCCATCTTCACCGGTATATGCTTTAGCAGCAGGCAAACCTTTGCCCGAAAGAATTTTCTGGGCTGCATCCACCCTGCCGGGTACTTTATCACAAAGCGCTTTGATTTCGACCCCGTCTATAAAAGATATACGGTTCACAGCAGCCGGTCCGCGATGCCCCAAACCTACAAATCCTATACGCACTTTTTCGATTTTTGGTGCAGCATAGCCACACATATTGAAGCTGCTTTTCATTACAACTGTATCCCTTTGCAGAGTACTTTGTGTTGTCTGAGTTCCCATAACTATGGCTCCTGTTCCTAAAGTAATATTGCGGAGAAAATGTCTGCGATCAGGACTCATAACAATTAGTTTTTTATACTCTGTGTAAGATTTGCTAATTTCTCAATTTTACCTGAATAAAAACAAAATCAGAGAAATTATTGCAAACGTTTGCAATAAGATTTTTGAGAGGAATTAATTTATTTATCTTTCAGTCATGAAATATGTACTGGAAGTAATTGCATTTAACATAGAATCAGTTTTGCTGGCACAACAATCAGGTGCCCATCGCATCGAGCTTTGCGATAACCCGGGTGATGGGGGCACAACCCCTTCGTACGGAATGATAAAAACCGCAAGAGCAAATACTACTCTCCTGCTCTATCCAATTATACGGCCACGGGGTGGTGATTTTTTGTATAGTGAAGAAGAATTTGATATCATGAAGAAAGACATTATGCTCTGTAAAGAATTGCAGTGCGATGGTGTAGTCATTGGCATGCTTAAAAAAGATGGCAGCATAGATAAGTCCCGTACTGGTGAACTCGTAGATATTGCCTACCCTCTTGGAGTTACTTTTCATCGTGCATTCGACCGCACTGCCAACCCTTTTGAAGCATTAGAAGATGTAATAGATACCGGTTGCGAACGTATATTGACCAGCGGACTTAAACCTACTGCACCGGAAGGTGCCGATACTATAGAAGCCTTAGTCAGGCAGGCTGATGACCGCATTATTGTTATGCCGGGATCTGGGGTGAGGGCCGGTAATATTGCCGCATTGGCACGAAAGACCAAGTCCACACAATTTCATTCTTCGGCAAGAAAAAATATTA
>JAFDXG010000038.1 GCA_018268105.1 Bacteroidota bacterium
AGGATGCTGCAGGTTAACGAAGGCACCTTCAACCAGCAGATGAATATAGGCAGGAACTTACCGGCAGGAGTATACCAGATGAAGATAACAGGTAAGGATAGCCGCACTGTGATAAAGATAATGAGAAGATAATGAAAAAGGTGTAGGGTATAGGGTGAAAAGAGAAAAGACTTTTTATCCTATACCTTAAACCTTAAACTATAAACCAGAACCTCAAACAAGTAAATATATAACCCTTATAAAACAATCAATTATGAAATTGAAAACTTTGCTTACAGCTGCATTCATCGTATGTGCATTGAGTTATGCACCCTCATTAATGGCCCAACCCGTAGATCCGGGACAAGATCCGGATGTACCAATTGATGGTGGTGTAAGTTTACTGATAGCTGCAGGTGTAGCTTACGGTGCTAAAAAAGCTTATGACAAAAGGAAAAAGGAGCAGCAGGATCTGGGAGCCAAATAATGCAGAATAGTATTATAAAATAGGCTGTCAATAAATACTGGTTGCCTGAGTAATTCTTCATCAGGCAACTGGTATTTATTTTTTTAAATTATTTCTTACCAATGAAAATTAATATGAATACAAACGGATCATCGCTACAACTTAAATCATTGAATCGCTATATTGATTTAGGTTTTATAGTGAAGTTTATAGGATTGTTTCTGCTGTTTTATTACATTAATATATTCTTTGTACAATTAACTTTACCAGGTAAATGGCATAATGATTTTTTTGTAAATCATTTGAATTATATACAATGGATTACGGCATCACTTACCCACATGTCTGGTTATTTTGCAGATTTGATAGGAGTGGAAAATTATATACGGGGTAATAGTGTGATATCAGAAGCCAGGGGACATGGTGTAAACGTTAAGTGGGAATGTATTGGCTTGGGGATATATAGTTTTTGGCTTGCTTTTATACTTGCGCATAAAATGAGCGTAAAGCGCAAAGTACTGTTCTCTGTTGGCGGTATTGTAGTAATGTGGCTATTAAACTGTATTCGAATTGCATTATTATTATATGGAGTAGACCACAACCTGAAAGCCTGGAAAAAAAGCTGGAAATTTATCGGCGGTATCAATCACCACGATTTATATAATTATGTTTGTTATACACTTATTATTGGAATGATATACCTGTATTACAGAAAAACGACCAAAAAGAATGCTACTGTAAAAGCAAATACCGGAAAGGAATAAATACCGGTTTTATTTTAAAATATTATAGTTATTGCCGAATGCCAAATCGGGAAAGTATGAATTACCCCGGCAAAACTTTTATATCTTTTATAAATACGCTATTAAATTTGCAAAATCGTAACATCGGTTTACTTTTAGCGTATGAATAATTTAGTCTTTCCAAATCAAACTGCCTTTTATAAAGGCAAAGTAAGAGATGTGTATACTATTGGTAACAACCACCTGGTGATGATCGCCAGCGATCGTATTTCTGCATTTGATGTAGTATTACCCAAACCGATTCCATTTAAAGGGCAGGTATTGAACCAGATTGCGGCAATGATGTTGAAAGCAACTGCAGACATTTGCCCTAACTGGCTCATTTCAACCCCTGCCCCCAATGCAGCTATTGGGAGAAAATGTAACCCATTTAAACTTGAAATGGTGGTACGTGGTTACCTGGTAGGACATGCATGGCGCACATACAGTAGTGGCAAAAGGATTTTATGCGGGGTATCTATGCCAGAGGGATTAAAAGAAAATGACCCCTTTCCAACCCCAATCATTACACCTGCTACCAAAGCAGAAACTGGTCATGATGAAGATATTTCTAGTGAAGAAATTATCGCCAATGGTCTTGCTACCGAAAAAGAATGGGAGATGCTTTCTCGATATACTTTACAATTGTTTGAACGGGGTACATCCATTGCCGCAAAACAAGGTCTGATATTGGCTGATACAAAATATGAGTTTGGTAAAATTGGAGATATTATCTACCTCATGGACGAAATTCATACACCAGATTCTTCCCGCTATTTCTATGCAGACGGCTTTGAAGAGCGGCAAAAAAAAGGCGAGCGGCAAAAACAATTAAGTAAGGAATTTGTACGTGAGTGGCTTATAGCTAATAATTTTATGGGCAAGGAAGGACAAACTGTACCTGAAATGAGCGAAGAATGGGTTAAGACTATTAGTGAAAGATATATTGAACTGTTTGAAAAAGTTACCGGGGAAACATTCAGTCCGGAGCCACTGTCGCGGGAAGAGACCATTCAACGCATTACTTCTGCATTACATCATTTGAATATATAGATCATGTACAGACTTATCAGATTTTTAACCTGTTTCCTTATTTTATTTTCCTGTAATCAAAAAAGTGAAGATATGCACCAATATATGATCGTTGGCACTTATACTTCTGGTAAGAGCGAAGGTGTATATGTGTATGATTTTAATAGTGCTGATGGCTCCTTCAAAGAGCTCAGCCATGTAAAGACTTCCAACCCTTCTTATATTGCGGTTTCTCCGGACGGGAAGTTTGTTTTTGCAGTGAATGAAAACTCAAATAATGATAACGGCGGCGAAGTGAGTTCTTTTACCTTTGATAAAAAGACTGGTATACTAACACCTGTCAATAAACAATTAACTGGTGGCGACAGCCCATGCTATGTTGATGTGGATCATACCGGCAAATGGATATTTGTTGCCAACTACAGCAGCGGAACGCTTTCAGTATTACCGGTAAACTCTGATGGAGCAATTGGGAAAGCTACTACTACCATAAAATATGAAGGATATGGTGTAAATAAGCAAAGACAGGAAAAATCACATGTACACTGTACTTATATTTCCAAAGACAATAAATGGCTCTTTGTATCAGACCTTGGTACAGACAAGGTAATGGTATATGCTTTTGATGCAAATACAGGTGTTCTTACACCAGCTCTTACACCTTTCATCAAAATTAAAGATGGTGGCGGGCCAAGGCATATTGCATTTCATCCCGGTAATAAATATGCTTATCTAGTAGAAGAAATGGGTGGCGCTGTAGATGCATTCAGCTATAATGATGGAAAATTCGATTCGCTCCAACATATTGCTTCTGTTGAGCCCAATGATACCGGATTTATCGGCAGTGCAGATATCCATATATCTTCTGATGGTAAATTCCTATATGCATCCAACCGGGGCGGTTTTAATACAATCGCAATTTACAGCATTAACCAGGAAAAGGGTACACTTCAGCTTGCCGGCCATCAACCCTCCGGAGGAAAAATTCCGCGTGGCTTTTCCATTGACCCTTCAGGCAAATATCTGCTTGCGGCCAACCAGTCGAGCGATGATATTGCGATCTTTAAAAGGAATGCTGAAAACGGACTGCTCAAAGATACCGGCAAAAGGATATCAGTAGGTACACCGGTTTGTATTAAATGGATATCGAAGGAATAGAGTTGCCGATATTTCCAGCTTCACGCCCACTGAGGATGAGTTTGGAATACAACAATATAGCAAATTAATAAATGGAGCCACGAATACACGAATGTTTTTCATCTGTATTCTTAGAGTTTCTTGAGTTATTCAGCAAGATCTATTTGATGCTATTCTCCCAGGTATATATTACTACATCTCCGGGATCAACTTCCAATGTATAAGTATAGCTGTTTGCATTAATCAGTGTCCCGTCTTTCAATACTCTTTTTACTTTGTCATCTGTCGAGATTGTTATTTTCATGGCATTCTGAAAATCGCGATTAACAATTACAAGAAACCGGTGATTCCCTTTTTCAAGTACTGATACTATTGCCCCTCCGTCACTTGTTTCCAGGACTTTAATGGGATCGGGAAGTTTGTCCATGCGACTGGTACCCGAAGGTATATGACTGCCGGTATGAGATACGGAGATTAATCTGGCATTAAGGAATACACCGGAAAGATTTTGAATTTCACTGTTCACCAGCTTAATACGGTCATATACGATGGTACGTTTCCCGTCGAGCCCTATAGGAGCATCATGAAAATCCCAATTTGGATTGATACCTGGTGTCCAATAAGTAAAATACTGTAATGCCTGCGCCCCGTAGGCCAGGTTGCTGTACAACTGGAGCCTGATTTCAGCAACAGAAGGAATTGGATATGGATCATGCGCTACGGAAAGTGCAAATGCCCAGAAAGGAAGCCTGCTTTGCCGGGAGGCAGCAGCAATAGTTTCGAGATTTTTGTACCATTCCGGACGCAGCATTTTTATACCATTATTTTCAACTACAGGATAATGATCAAAAGAAATAAAGGGTACTGTTACATCTTTAAGAAATGCTTCCACATATTCAGTATAAACATCTTTACCTGGTTGTAATTTGAAATCTTTATCAAACAACTGCTCCCGGGCAGCATAGTTAGGGAAAAGGTTAATATAACAGGGGTGCTTTGTATCAATAGCCTGAATTCTTTTTACCCAGGCGTTTAACTCTGGGAACTCAGGGGCGCCAGGTTCATCTTTCAAATGGTAGCCAAAAAGTGCGGGGTGTTTCATTAAACGCTTTACTGTTTTCTCGGGTTCTGATTTTAGCTCAGGGCAACTGAACATCAGCTTTACCCCTGTTTTCTGTGCGACATTCAAAGCTTTCTCCACCGCTTCTACACTGGAATATGCTGAAAAGTTAATGTTAATACCCGAACTCTTCAGCTCGCTGAATCGTTCAATTGTCGTTTCGTTTTCCGGGACACCTATCCATGCTAAAATGGGGATATCCCCCTCGGGTTTAAGCCTTTCCTGAGATCGGGCAATATTCATAAATACTGCCATAGCAACTATTACAGATAGCAGATATTTATAGGCTTTAGGTATGGGTCTGGATAAATATAATTTTATCAGCATTCATGAAAGATAATATTATTAAGATAATTCAATGATGTTTGTAAATATCATGAAAAGTAAAAGGATAGAAGTGAAAGCAACGTTTCACTTCCCCAATTTTCCGTAAGATGAAGCACACAAATATTGTGTGGGCTTCATTAATATCAGAAGATATTATATGCAAAGCTTACATAGTACAATCCGCCAATTTTAGGATTACCAAATGCATTCAGGTAATACTTGTTTAGTACATTGGTAGCCCCCAGCTTAAACAGCGACTTGATTTCAGGAAACTTATATCCCACCATTGCATCCAGGGTAAAAAATGCCGGTACTGTTCCGGTAGCAAAATCAGCATCCCACAAAAATGCAGTTTGCCAGCGTCCATTGATACCTGCTACTACACGTTTTGTTTTCCCAAAGCCTGAATGAGATATACCAAAATTAATCCGGTGTTCAGGCGTATTAAACTGGGCGCTAAAATCCGAAGGTACATTACCTAATTCATCGTGATAATAATTAGCAAATACTGAAAATCCACTCTCAAGTCTGTAATCTAATCCTAAACCATAGCCAGACGTTTTAACTTTAATAGGATCTACTTTTACTGAACCATCATTTTGAGAAGACATAGTTGCGGCATTCTCAACAATGGAATAAATTTGATTTTGAGTAAGAGAAAGGGGTTTGGCAACTAATGTTCTCCCTATAAAATTTTCATATTGACCAGTGTAATAATATACATCAATCAACAGCTTTTTTGCAATTAATCCTTTATACCCGATTTCATAAGAAACTACACTTTCTGGTTTCAATTCCCTGGGTTGGTAGGTTCCTAATACTTCTGCGGAATTATTAAGTCGATATACGGGCTGTGTGCCAAGGTTGGGGCCAGGTTTTCCACCTGGCAACTGTGTACCCAATATCCAGGGTAACCCGCCTACGAGGAATTGTCCGCCTCCGATCTCCAGATTGATATACTGCTGTTGTGTAGAAGGGAAACGATAAGCAGTTTGATAGCTCAACCTGATATTTTGGTCCTGGGCAAGTTTAACCAGAGCGGTAGCTCTTGGAGTGAAACGTCCTTTGAAATTTTCATTTTTATCATACCTGCCTGAAAGGCTAAGAGTCAATCGTTCATTGAAGAGTTTTTTTGTTAATTGTGCGTATCCTCCGTATTCATTTATTTTTATCGGGCCATCATAATCAATAAATAGAGTGCCTTTTGAATTAAGTATGTATTGTTTCCATGTTCCTCCAATTATTAGTTCAATAAATGGAATCGCATCTTTAAAGTTGTATTGCCCTTCGGTTACCCACAAGTCGCTGCGATCAAGAAACAATCCCCCGACAGGTATGGGAGTGGAGCGAACCTGGTCAAAGAGATTCTTAAATGTTGCTGAACCCGGCAGAGGACGTCCCTGGTCTGCAAAAGCGCGGGCAGCATTATGGGCAGACTGGTCATCAGCTCCCGAAAGCTTTGCCTGGGAGTAAGCAGCCACATACTGCGGAAACCAGGTTGAGCTTGGTTTCCATGCTTCATTCAATCTCCTTGCGGTGATGGTGGCATTATAAGCTTCACCGGCATTTTCCTGTGTAGTGTATACCCTGGCAAACCAGCTTTTGCTCCGAAGTTCCAGCTTGTATTGTCCAATCTTAGCATCTTTGAGTGAATAGCGGTCGCTGCCTGTATACACTGTGCTGCCGGTACCAAAGTATCCTGCAAATAATGCTTCTAATCTTGAATTGAATTTATAGTGTAAACTTCCGCTCAGTTTAAAATTAACAGTATTTGGATTTACCATATCACTTTCTGCATAACCAGTACGTGAAGCACTCTGTTCGGGGATTATATTATTTCTCAGTCCAAAATAAAATGGCACCAGGTTGGTAACGCTTGGACGAAGAGCTTCTGGAAGTCCGCCAATGAATGCCCCAATTTGATTGGGTGTGGCATTTGCAGGGAGTAATGCATTCATGACTTGTAAAATATCAATTGTGCCACCACTTGCCTGAAGGATGCCCTGTTGTGTTTGGGCTTGTACCAATTGTGCCAGGCTCTTCATAGAAAATCCGTTGTCACGCATATTGGTTTCATCACCATAAACATTTACACCATCATAGTTGGGATCTGTTTGTCGTGTTTTATTTGAAATTAAACGGGTTGACCTGTCATAGTCCTGGGTACTGTTGGCTATCCAGTCTTTAGCATGTATGAATTGAAATCCTATCTTAAATGCGAATTTATTATTGAAGGCTTTCGCATAACGTGCCGACCAATCGTTGAACCAGCCGGCTTTTGATCTTTCCTCTCTGCCATCTACGTGGTTCATCCCGGTTTTGAGTTGAAAACTAAGCCCCTGGTATTTGAAAGGATCTTTACTGTTGATCAGTAGTGTTCCGTTAATTCCACCCGCTCCATACAATGCTGATGAGGCGCCAGGTAATAGTTCCATGCTTTCCACATCAAGCTCACTGAGGCCTACAAAGTTACCTAAGGAAAAATTCAACCCTGGGGCCTGATTGTCCATACCGTCTACCAGTTGGTTAAACCTCGTATTTCCTGAAAAATTAAATCCCCGGGTGCTGGGAGTTTTAAAAGTGAGTGAAGAGGTAGTAATATCTACTCCTTTCAATTGTCCGAGCATATCGTAATAACTTGTAGCAGGTGTAGTGCGAATGCTGGCATTGCTTACTCTTTCAATCGAAACAGGCGACTCCATTACTTTGGTGGCCGTGCGGGTAGCGGCCACTACTACTTCTTGGCCAAGCGTAGCCGATGGAGACAGCAATACGTCAATTTCTCCGGCAGCAGTAACATTTTGTTCTTTGGTTTCAAAACCAATAGAAGAAAATATTAGTGTAAAAGGTAAAGCCTGCGATGTGGTAATTTTAAAATAACCCCTATTGTCAGTAAATGTTCCTTCTGTTGACCCCTTAATTGTTACAGAGGCGGCGCCAACACTACTCATATCGGTATTGTTTTTTACAATTCCTGTGATGGTTGTAGTAGACTGTCCGAAAATAGCATGCGAAAAAAATAGCACAAATGATGTCGTAATAAGGCGGGATAGTTTTTTCATAACAAGCGATGATTAGTTGATGCGTACCAAATTAACAATTGTTAGTTTATAATAAAAATTTTAAGCACTTTTTGTTTACGGCATTCCGAAGTATTTGAAAAAACGAAGAAAGATCAATAAAAAAAGCCGGTTTGAAAAACCGGCTAAATGTATGAAAGAAGATAAAAGTAGTATACTGTATATAACTGTTATGAAGCAGTTCTCAGGTATGAATTGTTCAATCCGAAACTGGCATCGCGATGCCTGAAGCCTGAACGGATACGACTTAGGCTTTCTTTAGTGATACCAAGAAAAGAAGCGAGATATGTCAACGGGATACGCTGCAGCGCTTCGGGTTGTTTCTGGGTAAAGTAATGATACCGGTCTGCCGCCTCCATAAACCGTGTTGCAAAAAGATTTTCCTGCATTTCCATAATAAACTTGCTCATGATAGTTCGATGCAGTTTATCAACAGAGGCATGCTGACGACTGAGGTTAAGTAATTCCTGGTAGGGGATCACACCTATTACGGTTTCCTCCAGGATGTGCATAGTTTCTTTTGCCGGGGTGTTAAATAATATGCTATGTAAAGAAGATATGATGTGGTTATCATATCCCAGCCAGGTAGTATGTTCTTTTTGTGATGTTTTATGAAAAAGCCGATACGACCCTTTTACAATCACAAAAAGATTGCCACAAAACTGATCCTGTTCAAATACATAATCATTTTTCCGGTACTCTTTAAGTGTAATAATACTTTGCAGTGCCTGTTGGCTGGCGTCGTCCAGCGAAGCGTACTGCTGGCAGATGGCTACAACCTTCTCCATAGTTCCAGGTTCAATTAATGATATTTTTTTCACGGGGGTAGAAATTAAATTCGATAAAATGGAATTATCATACATTAAACGACCCTGAAGTGGGATTATTATAAGTTTTGCCACTTTCTCACAAGGCATTACCCTATGCTAATTCAAGTTTGCAAAAAACGATTCTATTCTTCGTTCCAGGTTATAATTTAGGATAAGTACGATTAGAGATAAAGCAGCTTTACTATTAATAGCCAGTAGTTTACAAATGCTTAAATCTGCTTATTGTTGCGCGGGGATCTGCAGCTTTAAAAATAGTGGTGCCTGTTACTAAACTATGTGCTCCGGCCTCAATGATGGACTTTGCATTCTCCAAAGTTACTCCACCATCTACTTCTATGATGGTTGGTAAGCCCAACTGGTCTATTCTTTGCCGAAGCATTTGTATTTTGCTGAGAGAGTGGGGGATGAACTGTTGACCACCGAAACCCGGATTAACACTCATGATCAAAACAATATCCAAATCGTGCAGGATATCCTGTAACAACTGCACGGGGGTATGCGGATTGATGGCTACGCCGGCTTTCATACCCAGGGTTTTAATTTGCTGAACATTGCGATGCAGATGCGGGCAGGCTTCATAATGCACTATCAAATGATCGGCACCGGCAATTTTAAAGTCGGCTGCGTATTTACCTGGCTCTTCAATCATCAGGTGTACATCACAGGGTTTGGACGTAGCTTCACGTATCTGGGCAACAACAGGTAAGCCAAAGCTGATATTAGGCACAAAACGGCCATCCATCACATCCAGATGAAACCAGTCAGCTTCACTTTCGTTTAGCAGATTACATTCATCCTGCAGCTTCAAAAAATTACAGGCTAATAATGATGGCGCGATGATAGGCATATCAACGAAGATAATGGATTAAATTAATTTTCACTTTGCCTCTTTTCTGTCGGGATTGTATATAGTTTGATTTTGACAGCATCTTATTTATCAGTATGGATTTTAAAATCTTCAACCTCTACCGGTATTTATATTTATTTATAAAAAATGCCACATATTGTATAGGTTGCTTAATCTCATTTTGCTTTATAAGAATAATCGCAAACTCCCGATTTCCTCCTAATATCATTCACAGGATTCAGTGTCAATTTTTCACTCAAGCCCATGAGCTAAACAGATATAGCTTTGCAATATATTGATACTGGTTGCATGCAGCACTTATTATCAAAGTATCAGCAAATACGGATTGGTATATCGGGATAAATTGGCAAAACTTTTGTACTTGTTAATATGATCTAAACTTTAAAAGTCAGATGAGATATATAAAAGACCAACTGCAATGTTTCACAAGCTTAATACTGCTAACATTTGGTTGTTCATATTGTCTGTTTGGTCAACCCACTTCCTGGGAAAGCCGAGGTGTTGGGGGTGGTGGCAGTCTTTTTTTCCCTTCGATTAATCCCGCAAATGATAATGAGTTTTATATTACCTGTGATATGAGCCAGCTTTTTCACAGTACAGATTTCGGATTAAGCTATACTCAGATACCTTTTACAAAACTGCAGACCGGCAGTACTTCCACTTATGAATTTACAGGCAACCCTAATATAGCTTATTGCACAGCCAACGATGGTAATATCAATTATGGAGTGCGTACTTATGATGGTGGTGCGAACTGGGTTGCATTACCGGGTAATCCTAAGCCTGATGAAAACGTATATGCTTTAAAAGCTGATTATTCTAATCCGCAAAGAATAATTTTAGGATATTATGGTTCAATATATATATCAAACGATGGAGGCAACAATTTTTCTCTGATAAAACAAGCTGCAGATAATGGTGTGGGTATTCAGATCGCTGGTGTTTTTTTTGATGCTGCTGATATTTATGTTGCTACCAATGAAGGCGTGCTTTACTCTTCAAACGGTGGGGCATCTTTTTCAATGATGATAGTATCCGGAATGCCGGGAGACCAAACTATTTTTTCTTTTGCTGGCGCTAAGGAGGGGAACACATCAAGATTCTTTTGCATCACTATAACCTCGGCTGATTTTTATGTTGGAATCAATCCCTGGGAGTATTATGGATTGATCAAAGGAGTATATGCAATGGATGCGGGAACTAATACATGGGTTTCTAAAACAAGTGGTATAGATATTAACAGAGATTTTATGATGTACCTGAGTATGGCAGCCAACAATATTAATACGGTATATCTTGGGGGAAGTGATGGAACAACCGGGGGAAACAGTGTATTAAAAACAACAGATGCCGGGAATACCTGGACAAGAATCTTTAATACGGTGAATAATCAAAATATCATCACAGGATGGGAAGGACAAGGCGGTGATCGTGGCTGGGGTTATGGGGAGAGTTGTTTTGGTATTACAGTGGCCCCTGGCAATGCGGATAAAGTTTTGTTTGGTGATTTTGGTTTTGTACATAAAACCGATAACGGCGGGGTTACCTGGAATCAGGCATATATTAACACCAATGATCAGCATCCTGCAGGTTCAGCTACACCTCCCAATAAATATTATCATAGTATAGGATTAGAAAATACATCTGTATGGCAAATACATTGGCAGGATGCAAATAATATGTTTGCGGCTTTTTCAGATATCAGAGGGTTGAGAAGTAAAGACGGGGGGAATAGCTGGGGTTTTGATTATACCGGACATTCAGCCAATACTATGTACAGAATTGTAAAACATAATTCCAACACAACTATGTTTGCGGCAACTTCCGGTGTGCATGATATGTATCAAAGTACACGGCTGAAAGATGATCCTCTTGACAATAATGATGGTGGTGGTAAAATTATCTATTCAACTGATAATGGTGCAAACTGGCAATTACTGCATCAGTTTAATCACCCGGTATTTTGGGTAGCCACCGACCCTAATAATGATAATCGTTTGTACGCAAGCGTTATAAATTACAGCAATGGTACAGGAATAGGCGGGATATGGACAACTAATGATTTGAATAATCTTGGAAGTGCTGTGTGGACAAAATTGCCAGCCCCACCCCGTACCCAGGGGCACCCCGCAAGTATAGTAGTGCTCAATGACGGGAAAGTAGTATGTACATTTTCGGGGAGGAGAGACAATAACGGTGCTTTCACTACAAGCTCAGGTGTTTTTTTGTATGATCCTGCAACTAATACCTGGTCTGATGTTTCAGACAGTGGGATGTACTATTGGACTAAAGATATTGTTATTGATCCGGCAGATGCTTCGCAAAACACCTGGTATGTAGCAGTATTCAGCGGCTGGGGCGGAGCACCCAACGGTAAAGGCGGGTTATATCGCACTACTAATCGCGGAGCAAACTGGACAAAACTGACCGGTAATCAGTTCGACAGAGTTACTTCCATTACATTTAATCCTGCACAAAATAATGAAGCCTACCTCACTACTGAAATGCAGGGATTGTGGAGAAGCGTTAATATACATGATGCATTACCTCAATGGTCATTGGTAGATAATTATCCTTTTCGCCAGCCGGAACGTATTTTTTTTAACCCTTATAATCCAGATGAAGTTTGGGTGACAAGTTTTGGCAATGGTATGAAATTGGGGAAACTTTCGGGTGTGTTGCCTATTCAGTTATTATCATTTTCAGGCAGCAGAACTAACAATACTTCAATGTTATCCTGGTCAACCGCTAAAGAAGATATTGGTGACAATTTTACTATTGAAAAAAGCGCTGACGGCATTCATTTTTATAGCATCGGGAAGATAGCAGGTAATGGAGGCGTTAATAATCTATATCAGTGGAAGGACACAACAATACAGCATGTAATTTATTATCGTATTAAAATAACTACTGCTTCAGGTAAAAGTATTTACAGTAAAGTCATCCGACTTACCGGTAGCAGAGATGCCAATAGTTATATCAGGGTAAAACAGAATCCTGTAAGACAGCATATTTTACTGGAAGTGGCTTCGGAAAAACAGGACCGCATCAATATCCAATTATTTGATTTAACAGGGCAGATTATACTGAATCAGTCCCGTCAGGTACAAAAGGGGATTAATCAGATGCAGATAAATATATCATCTCCATTACCCAGAGGTATTTATGGTTTAAAGATAAATACAGGTACTATAGATACTGCTTTCAGCATAATGATTGTTGAATAATGTTTGTTCTGGTAATGCATTAATGGTGTCAGAAATTTAATATCAACGGTTATTCCTTGCCTCAGCTATGGCATCTTCCAGGCTAAAATATAAACCAACGGTATAACGATAGGGGCTGTAGTGCCATTGCACGCTTGTCATTTCTTCCGCAATTACCATTTGCAGTTGGACTTTGAGAAACTTATAACCGGTTCTTACAGTAAAGGAAGGTTCAACAAAACCATAGTTAGTATTATCAATACGACGTCCGCCACTATTGATTAGATTTTGTTGCAAAAGATAGTCATTATCTCTTCCTTTAGTATCTAAGTGGTGATACTTTACATTTACCAGGCGGAGATTGAAAGCAGCATCAAATGCCGGTGAGCGAAGGCCGATACCCGGCTGCAGGAAAATACGGTTCATCCGGATATCTATATCACCTGTGATTTTACCATAACCATACCCTGCATAGCAATCCAAAACCATTTTAAATTTTTTTCCTTTAGCATAATAGCCGCCGGCTCCAAATTCTAAAAAGTGAGACTTGCTGTCTACATTTCCTGAAACGAAGTCGGGATTGTCGGCGATATATTTAGTTGTACTGTAATTTGCTATAATGCCCAGGTGCTTAATAGGAGATACCGAGCCCTGAAGATCAAAAGCATAACGGGTTCCGGAATATTCAATATCATTATCTATATTGTTGCCGCCTCCAATACTGCCGGCAACATTCAAATGTGCCTGTCCGGCATCAGTAAATAAAGGTGCATTCACCCCATTGGGTTTATAATAATAACGGTTGCAGCTACTGCCAACAATCAGAATAGCAGTCAGGATAAGTAATGCTGATATGAATTTCATAGTAAAAAATTGAAGAATTATACACTGGATGTAATGATTCTTAATTTATACTATACGCTGCATGAAGTTGGAAATATTCTAATGCTTTTGTACGGCTGTAATCCAGTCCAGTATAAGATTGGCTCTTGCACCGGTTTCTCCTGTGCTTGGGCATTTCCCTTCACCTCTCAATTCCTGTACTATTGTTTGCAGTAATGGCTGTTGTACGTGCGGCGGATAAGGTGTGTCATACTCCTGTATGCCCTCTGGGGTTTCAACTTTAATAATGCTGCTCTCAAAAAAAGAAAAAATAATTTTTCCTTTTGAACCGATAATCTGGGATTGATCAATACGCTGCTCTTTATTAATAGTATAGCACCAGCTTCCATTACCCACGATTCCATTTTCAAATTCAAAATTAGCGACCACCACATCATCTGCGGGGTACATACCTGCCTGGTTGCGTGATATACCTTTAGCATATTTTATCGGCCCAAATGCATACTCTAAAAAATCAAACTGATGAGATGCGAGATCGTGAAAATGCCCGCCACCAGATATTTCAGGAAACACCCGCCAGCGTGGCTGGGGATTATCACCCACTTCCTCGTCGTATGGCTGCCAGTGTAAATGGATATTGATCAAGCGTATATCGCCTATCACTTTTTCGTCAATCAGTTTTTTCAATCTTACAAAATAGGGTAGGGTACGCCGGTAGTATGCCACAAAAACCGGCACACCTGCCTCTTTCCCAAGGCGATTAATTTCAGCACATTCTTCATGATTTCTTGCCATGGGTTTTTCTATATACACCGGCTTGCCTGCTTTTATGGCTTTAGCAGCATACTCAAGGTGCACATCTGGAGGTGTGGCAATATAAACAGCGTTCACTTCCGGATCGTTAATCAGGTCGTCAACATTTGTGTACCACCGCGGCACATGATGTCTTTTTGCATAATCCGCAGCTTTTTCCTCCTTACGTGCCATCACTGCTACTAATGAGGCATGTGGCACTTTATTAATACCAGGAGCGCCACTTTTTCTTTCGGTAACATTTCCACAACCTATCATTCCCCAACGTATTTCTGCCATAATTTTCTTTTTTAAATCTATCCATTAAAGATATTAAACAACCGGTACATCATCTGTGCCACCGGATATTCCGGCGTCACCTACTGCTTTTTTAATATAGGCAATATCACCGTTGAGTTTTTGACTAAACAATGCAATATCTGAACTATGAACAATTATATCTGCACCTTCTTTTATCCATTGCACCTGTCTTTCGGGGGCAAGTGAAAAATGGATGCCGATAGAAAGTCCTTTGTTCCTTGTGGTATGAATGATTTTTTTTACTGCTGTTTCAAATTCCGGTTGATCATATTGCTCTGGAATACCGAGGCTGATAGACAAGTCATGTGGTCCAATAAATACGGCGTCTAATCCCTCTATGCTCAGCAGAGTATCAAGATTTTCAAGTGCCGGAACACTTTCAATATTAGCAATGCAGATATTGCCTTTGTTATAATTAGCCAGGTACTGTTTCATTTCGGCCGACAATACATGTTCGCCGTGTAATACTTTTTGCAAAATCTTCCCTTTCAGCGGACGGAATTTTGTAGCACCAACCAATTCTCGGATCTGATCTGCAGTTTCGAGGTAGGGAGCAATAACACCTTTGGCACCTGCATCAATACACTGACAGGCCAGAAAAGGATCCGGCGCAGGAATACGAACTATTGGCGTAATGCCATAAGCCAGCATAATCTGGCACATGCGTGTCATATCTGCTCTGTTCAATGGAATATGTTCAGTATCTATAAATGCAAAATCTAGGGCCGCTTTTGAAAAAATAATGGGCCAGTTGGGTGAGACAGAAGTAAAACAAGTGCCATATACCCGGTTCCCTTGTTTTAGTTTTTCTAATAGGCTGATGTTATTTGTACTGCTCATAGTTATTTGTTTTTTTTACTTTGTCATTTTTACCGGATCAACCACTACATATTTAATTGACTTTGTTTTATCGCCGGAGTGATAAGAATAAGTCATGTGTAGCAGTCCGTCTGCGGCTTGTATAAGACTGGGATAAGAATAGCCCCCTTCATTTTTGGGATGATCCTCTATCCTTGTTTTCCATTTCCAGGTTTTGCCCTCATCATCTGAGAGGTATAGGCTAAGTTTATATCTGCCATCGTCAATATCATTTCCAAGAAAAGCCCATTTGCCGTCTTTCAATACACAAAGTTCTACACTGGCTGTATTGGGGATATTTGTTTTTACTGCCGCAGTCCAGCTATCGCCATTATTTTTCGATTCGCTACGCTGCACCCGGGCAGGATCATCACCACTGTCACGCATAAATGCTACTATAGTACCATCCTTTTTTTGTGCCAGGGCAGGTTGTATTGGTCCACGGCCTACAATTGGCAAACCGGGACGCCAGCTTTCACCGTCATCATCAGATATTGCCGTTATTGAAAAGTTGAAGCCATCGGAATACAAAGGTAAAAGCAGTCTTCCGCTTGTGGTGAACAATGGTTTTATTCTCGTCATCCAGCCAATACTTCTTTTTTTAGGATCTATGGCGGCTTCAGCAATCAACTTATCGTAGGGTTGAGCATATTCAGACCACGCATGTCCGTCATCCGGAAGTTCTTTAAGCCTTGTTGCTACTTCAGTAGCAAATTCATCCCCCGGTTTCAATAAAATATTGTCCTGCCAGTTCCATACAGGTGGCCCTGTTTGAAGATAGTTTTTTGAAGTTTTGTAACGTAGAATAGAAAACTCCCAGCGATTAGCCTGTACAGCAATCCATACGAGGAAAAGCTTACCACTTCTATTGAGAAATAATACCGGGTTGCAATCCGGGAGTCCCGGGGTATCTGCCAGTATAAAAGGTGTACTCCATTTCTTTTGTCCTTTTTTTAACCTGGCGCCCATAATTTTTACATCATCCGCAGTTTTTTCACCGCTTCCATAAAACCATGCTGCCAGATAATCTCCGTTGGGCAAAGCCACAAGGCTGCTGCCATGTACATGTTTTTCCTGCAGGGGAAAAATGATCATGGAATTCACTATGGGCGACTGTGCAAAAACAGTTACAGCTATAAAAAGACAAATGATGAAAGAGAGCGATTTTTTCATGACTAAAATAATATGTGTAAGCTGAAATTATAGAGCGTGTTGTGTAACGTGCATACTCAAACGGTGAATAGTGAATAGTGAGTAGTGAAATTTGAAAGTAGAGCAAGCTGTAATCTAAAAAACCTAAACCATAAATCTGAAATATCACCCTTTAAATTGACGTATTATCTTCGTCATCACCTAATACCAGTAAACGCTTACGAAGATATTGATTTTGCTGCTGCAAGTCTCTTACTTTCATGAGCAGATTGGCAATAGCATCAATGCCCTCTATATTAATATTGAGGTCATAATGCAACCGAATAAATTTTTCCAGATCATTCAATTGTTCCGTATATAAATATGTTGTTTCGGCAACTGTGGTAATTTCAATAAGCCCAAAATCGTAAAGGGCCTGAATGAATGATGATTCTACGTTGTATTGCAAGCAACATTCTTCCCTGCTGATAAGATCCTGCATAAAAATGAATTAAGATTGAGATAATTCTCTGAATAATGCCTTTTGTTTCTCTGTAAGATTGGTTGGTAGTTTAATATTCCAGGTAATAATCATATCTCCAAAGCTGCCATCTTTTTTATAAATTGGAAATCCTTTCCCCTTCAATCTTGTTTTTGTACCATTTTGAGTTTCCGGATGTACTTTTAATTTTACTTTCCCGCTGATCGTGTCAATCATTTTATCGCCACCAAGAATAGCAGTATATAAATCTAGATCAATTGTGCTATATAAATCATCTCCCAATCGGTTAAAGACGGGATCTTTAGGAATATGAAACGTGATATACAGATCTCCTGCGGGTCCCCCATTCATACCCGGGGAGCCATAGCCTTTCAGTTTTATGGTCTGACCCTCGGATATACCTGCAGGTATAGTGATTCGTACATTCCTATCGTTTATGGTAAATGTGTGCTGATGGGTAGTATATGCTTCTCTCAAACTAATGGTGAGAGATGCATTATAATCTTGACCTCTGAATTTAGCTGATCGTCTGCCGGCACCAGATGTTTCTCTGCCAAACATTGATGTAAAAAAATCGGAAAAGTCACCAGACGAAAAATCATCACTATATGCTCCTTGTCCAAAATCATATTCATGTCCCGCATTTGACCTTTGTGATTGTTTAGCTTTTTCAAACTGTTCAGCATGTTGCCAGTTTTCTCCATACTGATCATATTTCTTTCTTTTCTCCGGATCACTCAGCACTTCGTTTGCTTCATTAATCTGCTGAAATTTTTTATTTGCTTCTTTATCATTGGGATTAAGATCAGGATGATGCTGACGGGCTAATTTCCGGTAGGCCTTCTTTATGTCTTCCTGAGAGGCTGTTTTACCCAGCCCCAGTATCTTATAGTAGTCTATGAATTCCATACAATATTGCAGCTAAAAATTGATCTAATTCTGACATGAATTTACGAAACGTCTATAGATAAATGAATTTCATCGGTCAAAAAAAGCGGATCATCGAAATAGGGGGGTGACCGTATCATATCGTAGTCTGATATGCGTTTTATATTCAAATCAAATTTTATGAAAAAGCTTTTGATACTGTTCGTTGCTTTTATAATGACTACCGGGATTAAAGCACAAAGCAATAATAGTTATGAATTTATTTCAAAATTGCACCAGTGTGTAAAGTTTGACCCAGAAACAAAGGCATACTTTGTGGATAAGCAGGTGAACAGCCTGTCTACCATCAGTGTGGCTAATAATACAATCTCATTCTTTACCAATGAGGGTTTTAAATCATATATCACCACTATTAAGATAAACCCCGCACAGCTTCAATCACTAAATAGTAAGACTAGTTTTTCAATGGATGGCATAGATGTAAAAACCGGGAAAAATGTAAAACTTGGGTTCTGGTTTATTGGTGAAGATCTGGATGAAGTAAACTATGTTGATGAAACTTCACAGGTAGCAATAGGGTATAAAGATTTAAGTATAGTAAGTACTGCCGATGCTATTGCTAAGGACAATACTATTGCAAGGGTAGGTAAGTAATCATAATTCGATACGTTGAATTGATTGATATATATCAAAGAGAGAACAAAATATTTTACTATCATTAAGAAAGGTATGAAATGCCAGAAAGTATTTGTGAGAAATTTCAGGACTCCGCATCCATTCTTACATAGGATCCTTCATATTTTTTGTAAACTTTAAACAAGTAAAATGAGGTGTTTTCGAAATGAGATACCTCTTTTGTGTTAGCAAATCTCAATTGGGAGATATTTTATTCTGCAGGCCTGGCAAACTGCATTTCATAAAGCCGGGCATAAAACCCGCCCAGTTCGAGTAGTTCTGCATGAGTGCCCACTTCTTTTATCTCACCTTTATCAAGCACCAGGATTTTATCCGCTTTACGTATAGTTGAAAGCCGGTGTGCAATAACGATTGACGTACGCCCTTCAATCAAAGTATCAATAGCATGTTGAATAAGTTGTTCGCTTTCTGTATCTACGGAAGATGTAGCTTCATCAAGAATCAATATAGAAGGATTATACAGTAAAGCTCTGATGAATGATAATAGTTGCCGTTGTCCCAAAGATAAAGTGCTGCCCCGCTCCATAACATTGTAATCATAATCGCCCGGTAATTGCATAATAAAATCATGCATGCCGATGAGTTTTGCTGCATGTATAACTGCAGACTTGCTGATCTCTTCATTCCTGAGAGTAACATTTTCACGTATGGATCCCGAAAACAGGAATACATCCTGCAAGACAATTCCAATTTTGCTTCTCAATACAGCAAGGCTGAATTCTTCAATATTTACATCATCTATATATATACCTCCCTTTTGTATATGGTAGAGCCGGTTGATAAGGCTAATGATAGAGGTTTTTCCGCTACCGGTATGCCCAACAATTGCCATTGTTTCTCCGGGTTGAATCAGGAATGATATATCTTTCAGCACATAGCTGGTATCATTATAGGCAAACCAAACATTTTTAAACTCCAGCTTACCTTTGACAACTACAGGACTATGTACACCATCTTTCTCAATGAAATCTTTGTTGTCCATCACTTTGAAAATCCGTTCGCTTGCTACCATGCCCATTTGAAGCACATTAAATTTGTCGGCGATAACGCGCAAGGGACGAAACAGCAGGTTGAGATAGAGCATAAAAGCAATCATTATGCCCAGTGTGGCGTTACCATCGAGGGCATCTTCAGCACTCCACCAAATCATTAGTCCCATAGAAACTGCAAGAATAATTTCTACAAAAGGAAAAAAAACAGAGTAGGCAAAAATAGCCCTGATATTGGCATTGCGATGTTCCTTATTAATAGTTTTAAATTTTGCAAACTCACGGTCTTCTGCCGCAAAAGCCTGAACTATAGGCATCCCGGTTATATGCTCCTGTACAAAGGCATTCAATTGTGCTACGGCATTTCTCACTCTTTGAAAAGAAATGTTTACACTTTCTTTGAACCAATAAGTGACAATAACAAGTACAGGCAGAACAGACATACAAATCAGTGTAAGTTTCCAGTCAGTATAAAACATCACGCCAAGTATAGCAAAAATGGAAAGCATATCTGCAATGATTGGGATAAGGCCATCTGCAAAAATATCATTAATGGACTCAATATCATTGATCGTCCTTGTAGTAAGTGTACCTATGGGTGTTTTATCAAATTGTGAAAGATTGAGATGTAGTATTTTTTTATATACAGCCGTACGCATATCTTTTACGACGGTTTGCCCCAGCCATGCAGTTAGAAAAGAAAATGAGAAACGAAGAGCGGTTTCCAGCAGTAACAACCCGATTTGAATTATAGTAATCAATACCACCATTTGCGCAAAACCACCTTTGATATATTTATCTACCGTTAGTTGAATCAGCCAGGGGCGCAACGGAGCCATGATAGCCAGTATAATCGCCAGCAGTACAGATGTATACATTTGCCTTTTATATGGAGCGGCATAGCTGAATACTCGCCTGAGTGAAGTAAAATCGAAAAATTTTTTTGCCGGAGTCTCTGCTGACATAATGGAAAGCAAACCTACGAAAAATAGCGGGGTGAATAATGGATTATGGAAATTGCCTGAATACGGTGAAGCGCAATATTAATTCTATGAGTATTAAACCTATAGCCAAAAATACCAGTGGCTGAAATCTTTCTGTATACCGGCGGGTAACGGTTATATTTAATTTTGTTTTTTCCAGTTTGTCAATATCGTTATATATGCCTGCTAAGGTTTGATTATCTTTTGCCCGAAAATATCTTCCCCCGGTTTCAGAAGCAATTTCTTTTAAGAGGCCTTCATCTATATTCACTTTTTCCTGTTGCATAATTACCTGCCCGCCGGGTCCCTCCACCGGTGTAGATGCATACCCTTCAGATCCAATGCCAATAGTATAGACTTTAATATTGTAAGACCTGGCAATTTCTTTTGCAGTTTTCGGATCAATCAGTCCACCGTTATTCTCTCCGTCTGTAAGCAATATAATAACCTTTGTTTTTGTTTCGCTGGTTCGCAACCTGTCAACGCTGGTAGTAAGCCCCGATCCTATGGCTGTACCATCTACGAGGAAACTGCCGTCAATCTGCTGAATTTGTGATTCTAAAACAGCATGGTCACTGGTTACCGGACATTGAGTAAAACTTTCCCCTGCAAAAATTACAAGCCCTATGCGGTCTGCCGGTCTGTTGCGAACAAAATCCTCTGCTACCATTTTTGCGGCTTCAAGCCGGTTGGGATGAAAATCCTGTGCAAGCATGCTCCCGCTTACATCAATGCACAGTACAATATCAATCCCCTCACCTTCAATATTTCGCTCGTCGTTATGCGATTGGGGCCTTGCCAGCGCAGTGATGATTGCCGCCAATGCTAGCATCCGTATGGCAAGAGGGGTATACCGCAAATTATTTTTGAAGGATTGTGTATTGCGAAAACTCTTTAATGAAGACACCAGCATTGTTCCTCTTTTCCTGTTTCCATAGCTGATATACCAACCTGCCAGTACCGGAATGATCAGTAAAAGAAACAACACCCAAGGGTATGCAAATTCAATATGTTCAAAATAGCTTCTTAGCAATTTTAATTATGTTAAACTGTCTATTCTCATTATTGTTTTTTCAATGGTCACAAAATCAGACTCAGCCCGATTTACATCTGGCTGGTATTTGGCAAACTTAACGGCATCGGCAACACGTAATGTACCTGTAAGTTCACCTGCCATTTCTTTAGACAACCTTTCTTGCAGAACGAGAAGTATCTCGTCTGTTGTTTTTTGTAAAATCCCTAACCGGTATTTTCGTTCAATATAGTTTTTAAAAATTCCCGTAAGGGAACTGTAATATCGCTTCCACTCTCCACGACCGGTGTGTCCTTCTTTTTTTAATTGCAACAATTGTTCTAATGCTTCTTCCAGGGCCGACCCTTTTACTTCCACCTGTTTAAGTGCTACAGGAATATGTTTTCGTGATCTGAGCCACAACCATATCAATATCCCAAGTAGAACGATTGATAATGCTCCGGTTATCCAGTACCACCTGTGGGTTTCTTCTACCGGTACTTCTATGATATCCCTGATATCGTGATAAGTACTGTCTGACAGTTGCACGGGTATCACTGCAAGAGACAGTGACGGGGAACTGATTTTTTGTTTGTTTGCCACCAATGAAACCGGAGGTATAACCCATACACCTGAATCAAACCCGGTAATGGTAAAAGACTGATGATAAGTTTTTACTCCACCTTCGAGCGAAGAATCTAAGGACGATCTGTTTATTACTTCGAGATGATTAAAAGTGTCAGGCAGATTGATCCAGCCTGATATTGAAGTGCTCACAGGTATTTTATATTCAACATCCAGCTTCACCTGCTCTCCAATCAATAAGTGCTCTTTATTCAATACGGCGTTTACAGATGCCTGTTGCGCTATAGCTATACTGAATGTAAGGAGATGCCCAATGATAAACCCCGTAGATTTATATATACTGTATCCCTTCTTCATATCATTTGATCAATCCGGTATTTAACGTGGAGATTTCATTCGTTTTACAAAAAATTTTTGCAACACTTTTACATAATCTTCATCTGTGCGCAGATAGAGCAGGTCTGCCCCCGACTTTAAAAAAGAGAGTTTGCATGCTTCCTCGTTTGCTAAAA
Organism: Bacteroidota bacterium; assembly: GCA_018268105.1. Classification (GTDB taxonomy): domain Bacteria; phylum Bacteroidota; class Bacteroidia; order Chitinophagales; family Chitinophagaceae; genus Agriterribacter. The sequence continues at coordinate 22,940 of JAFDXG010000038.1, forward strand.
ATTGCTGCTGGTAATTATACTGCACCATTTTATCTCCTGTATCTACCCATCTGGTTTTTCCGGTTTCCGCATCTTCTATCTGCATCATGCCTACATCGGGCAGTTCCATATCCATCTTATCATATACTTTTATACCTATCACATCGTGACGGCTGCCTGCTATCCGCAGTGGGTCATCATATTGTTCTACCATAAAATCGCTTAGGATAAATGCAATGCTTTTTTGTTTTACGGCATTATTAAAGAAGCGAACTGCTTCATTAAGATTGGTGCCCTTGTTTTGTGCTGACATAGTCAGCAGTTCTCTTACAATATACAAGGCGTGCTGGCGCCCTTTCTTGGGAGGTATATAAAATTCAACTTTATCGCTAAAAAAAATAACTCCTACTTTATCGTTGTTATTCACCGCAGCAAAAGCTAATACCGCACACACTTCGGTTATTAAATCTTTTTTCTTCATACACACTGTTCCAAACAATGAACTGGCACTGATATCAACAAGCAACATCATGGTAAGCTCCCTTTCTTCCTCAAATAATTTGCTGAATGGCGTCCCCATTCTTGCAGAGACATTCCAGTCAATAAACCTTACATCATCTCCGGCACTATATTCACGTACTTCTTTAAACAACATACCACGACCCTTGAAAGCTGTATGATACTCGCCGGTAAATAAATTTGTAGTAAGCTTTTTACTTTTTATTTCAAGCTCCTTTACTTTTTTAAGTATCTCAGCAACACTTAAAGTGTCGTTTGCAGTTTTAATATGTGTTCTTTTTTTCAAATTTATTGGTGTAAGATGAATAGTGCAGGGAGAAAGAGATCGGGAATAGGAGCGAGGTATAAGGTTAGGAGGCGCCTGGTACCCTATGTCTTCCACTTTACTAAGGAACATTCACTGCATTGAGTATCTCTTCTACCACATTTTCGGCGTTTACATTTTCAGCTTCAGCCTCGTAAGTTAACCCAATTCGATGGCGGATGACGTCTTTGGCAATACTCCTCACATCTTCAGGAATTACATATCCGCGTTTATTTAAAAATGCATGTGCTTTGGCTGCCAGTGCAAGATTGATAGAAGCACGGGGCGAACCTCCGTAAGCAATCAGTGGTGCCAGTTTATCAAGTCTGTATTGAGAAGGCTTACGAGTTGCAAACACAATATCAAGAATATACTGTTCAATTTTTTCGTCCATATATATCTGCCGTACAAGTTCACGTGCCTGCAAAATTTCAATAGTGCTTACTATCGGCTCTATTTTAGGAAGTTTTAATCCCTGAAGGCTTTGCCGTACAATAAGCTGTTCTTCCTCTCTGCTTGGATAATCTATAAGCACTTTCAGCATAAAGCGGTCTACTTGCGCTTCAGGTAGCGGATAGGTACCTTCCTGATCTATAGGGTTTTGGGTGGCCAACACCAGGAAAGGTTCATCCAGGGGGTAAGTGGTCTCGCCAATAGTAACCTGACGCTCCTGCATAGCTTCAAGTAAAGCACTCTGTACTTTAGCCGGAGCACGGTTAATTTCATCGGCAAGTATAAAGTTGGCAAAAATGGGACCCCTTCGTACCACAAACTCATGCTTTTGCTGGTTATAAATCATAGTACCAACAACATCGGCAGGCAACAAATCGGGAGTAAACTGGATACGGCTAAACTTAGCATTTACTGCCTGCGACAATGACTTGATGGAGAGTGTTTTTGCAAGCCCGGGTACACCTTCAAGCAAAACATGACCATTGCTCAGAAGCCCAATCAGCAACCGGTTAACCATATAATGCTGCCCTACAATAATCTTGGCTATTTCTGCTTCCAGTTTATCTACAAAAGATGTGGCAGATTGTATCCTTTCATTTAATTGTTTAATATCTTCTGCTGTTTGTAACATATTATCAGCTTAAGTTTAATTTCTGAGATATAAAAATAATAGCATTACGGTTAAATATAGTATGTTGGACTGCAAAGGCTTTGTCAAAATAGAATTTATTCTTTTGCTTTGGTATCTATCACTATGGTTACCGGTCCATCATTCAGCAAAGACACTTTCATGTCGGCGCCAAAAATGCCGGTTTGAATCTTTTGACCCAGATCTTTTTCTAATTGTTGTATCATTTTTTCGTATAAAGGTATGGCGACTGCACTTTTGCTGGCCCGGATGTATGATGGACGGTTGCCCTTTTTGGTGGAGGCATGGAGAGTAAACTGACTGATGAGCAAAATGTTTCCCCTGATATCTTTTATTGAAAGGTTCATTATACCTTCCTGGTCGTTGAAGATACGCAACCCTGTTATTTTAGTGCTTAGCCATTCCACATCTTCAGGATTATCTGCGTCTTCAATGCCAAGCAAAACTAATAGCCCGTTTTGTATGGATCCAACTGTCTTTTTTTCAACAAGCACCGATGCCTCTGTCACTCTTTGTATAACTGCTCTCATTAAAATATTGTAGAAAAATTAATTTAATGATGCAATATACTTCTCCTGGTTTGAGAATCTGTGAAAAGGTTTTTTACCTTGCACCAAAACAAACCCGACAACCGGGAAAAAACGACTATGGACAAGCCAGATATTCAGCAGGAAATTGTATTCAAAACGGCAAGGAGTGGCGGAAAAGGAGGACAGAATGTGAATAAGGTAGAGACGATGGTGGAGGGCTATTTTGATGTAAATGCATCTCTTATACTGAGTGAAGAACAGAAGAAACTGATAATGATGAAACTCTGCAACAGGATTAATGCTGCAGGGATATTGCTGGTAAAATCGCAGAAGGCGCGTACACAGTTGGGGAATAAAAAACTGGTTATAAAAAAAATGAATGAGCTGATCTATCAATCTCTTTTACAGCCGCGCAAAAGAATTGCCAGCCAGCCTACCAAAGCATCTGATGAAAAACGGGTTGAATCAAAAAAAAATAGAAGCAAAGTAAAAGAAGGCAGGAAGAAAATAAAACCGGATATGGAATAACAGGTTCAATATCCGAACACAAAAAATATTCATAAAGATGGATAGCTTTATAAAAAGTGAGCTGGTTTTTAAAAGCCAGCTCTCTTTATAAGGGTTAAATTTCCTGCTTTATAATTTTACATGTGCCCAGTTTTCCCGGGTTTTAATTCGGTGAATCTGCATATCCGATACCCCAAATTTTTTCGCAATGGCTTTTAATGTTTTCTTCTCTTTTAGTAATTGCTTAATGACCTTCACCTTTTTTATGTCCAGTTTAGCCCCTTTTATTGTAGGGTTTTCCTTTCGTCTTTTTATAGCCGCTTTTACCCTGGGGTTTTTCCTGTTGTGAGCAGAAACTTCATCCTGGGTAGCCCATTTAAGATTATTATATTTATTGTTCTCGTAATTGTGATCAAGGTGAATAATAAACTGTTGTTTTGCTTTAGGCTTCGGCAAAAAATATTTAGCCACCAGACGATGAACAAGAGCGGTAAAATATTGTCCATTCAGCTTTTTTCTCCAGATGGGGTAATTAGCCTGTCTGCTGAGTTTCAGAACAAAACCATCCGAAAGTCTTTTGTTGTATTTTATAATCCTGCCGTGATTGGAGATGGCATATTTATACCAAACTGCTCCTTTTGTTTCATGTTCAGGCATGTCTTTCCAAATTTCATTTGGAAGCATTTTAATGGGTTCCCGTATAGCCATTGGTCTTAGGTTTATTGTTTTTAGACTAAAATAAAATAATTACAAAAGTTGATGATTTTTTAGGTGCAGAACTATGTTCTTCAAGATATAGCGGAAGATATTTTTCAAAAGTGCAACATAGGACAGGATGAAAAATGTATTATGGGTATAACAGTAGAGCAGTTCTTACCGAAGGTACAACATCATCTTATTATTATCTTATTATTGAAGAAATATTTTATATTTTGAGTCCTTCCACCAAAATTATAAGCATATTATCTTCCAGTTGTTCTGCTGAAATTCTTTCCGTTGACCGGTGCCAGGACTCTATGCCGCTAACAGCATGAAGCATAATCAGGACGGCTGTAGAAGTGTCAATGGGTTTAATATGACGTTTGCGAATCCCTTCTTCGATGATATTAGCCAAACGTTGGCGGTATGCCCGCCGTTGGGTTTTGAAATTGGACAGATAGGGTTCGGTAAGATGGCGCCATTCCCTGTCGGCCACCTGCACTTCTTCATAATTGTTTAGCATCTGCTGAATATGAAAACTAAGGATGGCTTTAATTTTCTCAATGGCAGTTTGCTGGCTATGTTCAATTTTTTCCAGGTGGGATGTAAGCAGATTGGCTGTCCGAAAACAAATATCCTGTAAAATTTCCGCTTTCGACTGTATATGATTATATAAGCTTGCCGCTTCTACGCCTACTTCTTCTGCCAAATCGCGCATGGATGTTGCGGCAAAGCCCTTTTCACGAAACAGCCGGGCGGCTTTTCCGATGATGACTTGCTTTTTAGAACCATTCCGCTGGGTTTTAATGGCAGGCATTTCAATTGATTTATTATAACCTAAGCATAAAGTATTCTAAAATAGGTAGTTTAGGCAACTGTTTTACAATGGATAAGATAATACAAATTCTTCAAAGTAAAGACCAGGTAGTACCGCCATTTTTTTCGTCTTTCAATGCAATTCCCTGTATAAGCAATTCATTCCTGATTTTGTCTGAGGTAGCAAAATCTTTTCGGTTTCTGGCATCTTTTCTTATTTGTATCAGCAGTTCAATTACCCCATCCAGTATTCCACTGTCATTACTTTTTTCATCTCTGAGCCCGAAAATACCAGGCAGGTATATCCTTAACTGTTTTTGCATCAGTTCAAGAGTATCTTTTCTTAAACTTCCGGGTGCTATCTGCCCGCCTTTGATAGAATTAATAATGGGAACAAGCTCAAACATATTTGCCAAAACCCTTGCTGTATTAAAGTCGTCATTCATAGCTTCATCAAAACCTGCCACAAGATTTTTGCATTTATCATCTAAAATAGGATCTATTATATTGGGATTATCCTCTGTAGTATCAAGCTTAATTTGGTCAAGAATTTCGTATGCTTCCCATAATCTCTTAAGCCCTTTTTCTGCAGCCTGAAGTGCCTCATTGCTAAAATCGAGGGTACTTCTGTAATGTGTTTGCAGCATAAAAAAGCGAACTGTCATAGGTGAATATGCTTTCTCAAGCAGCTTATGGTTTCCCGTAAACAACTCTCCGGGAAGGAATCCATTGCCTGCACTCTTGCTCATTCTTGCCCCATTTACAGTAAGCATATTAGTATGTATCCAGTATCGGGCAGGGCTGACATGAAAACAGGCCTGTGATTGTGCTATCTCGTTGGTATGATGAGTTGCCGCAAGATCCATTCCCCCGCCATGTATATCGAATTCTTTACCCAGATATTTGCCACTCATTGCAGAGCACTCAATATGCCAACCCGGGAAACCCATCCCCCAGGGGGAGGGCCACTGCATTAGGTGCTCGGGCTTTGCTTTGATCCATAATGCAAAATCGAGACGGCCTTTTTTTTCATCCTGGCCACCCAACTCCCTGGTACCTTCCAACAGGTCTTCAAGTTTCCTGTTGGTAAGAATGCCGTAAGGTTTTTCTTTGTTATATTTTTCAACATCAAAATAAACGGTTCCATCCACAATGTAAGCGTAGCCATTAGAAAGGATATGTTTTATCATTTCAATTTGCTCAGAAATATGACCAGTTGCGGTAGGTTCAATTGTAGGGGGTAGATTATTAAAGAGCTCCATTACTTTATGAAATCCCAGGGTGTATCGTTGAACAATTTCCATAGGTTCCAGTTGTTCAAGCCTGGCTTTTTTCGAAAACTTGTCATCACCTTCATCTCTGTCGCCTTCAAGGTGACCTGCATCGGTAATATTACGCACATACCGTACCTTAAACCCCAGGTATTTCAAATAACGGTAGATAATATCAAATGAAATGAATGTGCGGCAATTGCCGAGGTGAACATCACTATATACAGTAGGTCCACAAACATACATACCTATATATCCGGGTGTAAGAGGAGTAAAAATTTCCTTTTGCCTTGTCAACGAATTGAAAATCTTCAGCTCAGCCATATTAAAATTTGATATTAGGCGCAAATATAGAACGAATAAACTTGCCTGATGAAACTACTTGCTTGTGTATTATTTCAGTTGCCGGAGGTAGTGATGTCGGCAATGACGGGGATATGGTCGGAGAGTATTTCTGGTATTCTTTGAGATTGTATAATTCGAAGCCTGGGGTCTGCAAAAATATAATCAATTCTAAGCGTGGAAAGATTGCGCATGAAGCTGGAAGAAAAGCTGAAAAATGTTTGACCTAATCCAAAATTTTTTGATATGAAAGCATCTTTTTTATTTCCGCGGATGGAAAAGTATGCATAAGAATTAGGTACATCATTGAGGTCGCCACAAAATATTTCCGGGTAACGGCTTTCATCAAGTTTGCTACTGATAAAATCTGCCTGTAATCCTCTTCGTTCAAAAGCAGTTCTCATTTTACGGAAAATGTTTTTGGAAGCATCCAGTCGTTCATCAGGATCATTTTTGATTTTAGAAATATCCTGGTAATCTCTTTGCATAAACCCAAAAGATTGCAAATGAGCAGAAAATATCCGCAAAGTGTCGTTGTTAATTGATATATCGGCAAAAATCAGGCTTTCGGTGTTATCTTCCTTTGTTTTATTTAAGGGGAACTTCCCGCAATTCTCAATAGGGAATTTTGAAAAAATAGCCGTTCCGTTAAGTAAATGGTTGTATTTCACCACATCTTTCGAAAAATAAAAATATGGATACCCCATCTGCCGGGTCAAATGCCAGATGCTATTAAAGTATTTTCCCGAATCTGCAGTCATAAATTCCTGCAATGTGAGTATATCGGGATTGTAAGTTTGAATAAGATCAAACATTTTCATGTGAGTTAAGGTTAACCCGGTTTTTTTTGTTTTATCCTCCTCACCCATAAAACTTCTTACATTCCAGGTCATTACCCTTACTGAGCGATGTTCCTTTTTTTCCTTATCAAAACTTTTTCCCAAATAAAACCCAAAAACGGCAGTAATGCTTTTCCATCCAATAATCAGGCAAATAATAGCCAGCCAACTCCATTTGGAACGGGCAAAAGCAAAGAATAGTAAAAAAGCTAGGAGAATAATACTTAGGTAAGGAAATAACAATCCTAAGAAGCCAAAGAACCACCAGGTGGATGGGTTTAAAAAAGGGGATAAACAAGCTGTAAGAAAAATAGCTGCTATAAAAAGGTAAATGGATACTGCAAATCTTCTGGTAATCTTTAGAACCATTCTGATAGTTTATAAGTCTTCTTCACTGGCCCTGCGAAGTATCTCTTTTTCTTCGCTTGTCAGGTTATGGAATCCTTTCTGATTGATTTTATCAAGTATTTCATCAATTCTTTGCTGGCTTAGATTAGGCAATTTACTATATGGTTCTATACCATGGGGGTCATAAAATATTTTTGCTTTTTCAATATTCAGTTTTGAAGTTTTATCCGGATTAAACAAATTGAAAAACCAATCATATAGCCTTGTCATCCAGCCCCCGGGATGGTATCCCCTATTCAAAAGTTTAATAAAGAGAAATCCGGTTCCGCCGGCAGCCAATTCAGCACCATAAGCTGCAGGATTTGCAAATGATGTTCCGGCAAAATTGATTACAGCATACACTACCGTCAGCACCCATAATGGAATACCGCCATTTAACATGGGAAATATGCGATAGCGGGGAGCCACTGTAGTAGCAGCAATGGCAATTGCCATTACTGAACAATTTGCCCCGCTCAGAGTCATGGTAGTAGCAGTAGCAGCAAAAGCAGATACCAGGTTACTGCTTAACAGGTAGACAATTGCCCCTGCTAATCCCCCATAAATATAAAGTGGTACCAGTTTATTATCTCCCAGCAGTGATTGTACAATAAATCCGAACCCCCAAAGCCAAAGCATATTTGCCACTAATCCCCATATATCAGCATGCGAAAACATAAAACTGATAATTGTCCAGGGACGTGTTACAAACCGGGCAGTATCAGCAGGCAAAATGAACCAGTCTGCCACCTGTGTTTTATACAATGCAGTCTCTAATCCAGAAACCTGGTATACTGAACGTATAAAAAATAGTACGGTAGTAATGAGTACATTAATGATGACAATCCTGATCAGAATATCATTGTCAGCCCCGAAAAAGACTTTCCTGTTTTTAACTTGTTCCAGCACACTCATGCCATATTTTTTTAAAACTTTTAATACTATGAAGTTACTAATAAAATTTTCTGCGATTAGTTTTATTCCAATACAGTACCAATAAAAATCCTACCAGTGCCCCGCCAAGATGTGCCCAGTGCGCTACTTCATCACCGGCTGAATTTCTTACCCCAGCAAATAACTCCATGGCAGCATAAATTATTACAAACCATTTTGCTTTGATTGGCAGAAAAAAATACAGGTAAATAAGACTATTGGGGAATAAATATCCAAAAGCTGCAAGACAACCAAAAACTGAACCAGAAGCACCAAGTGTTGCCGTGTTCAACAAAAAATTTGGATTCTGAAATATTTCTTTCTGTTCTTCAACGGGATATGCTTTCAGGGCTTCAAGTATAGTATTATTTTCAAAATATAATACACCAAGATGCAACAACCCGGCACCAATACCACATAAAAGGTAGAAAATCAAAAACTTTTTTGGCCCCCAGTAATTCTCCAATACGTTCCCAAACATCCATAAGGCGAACATATTGAAAAACAAGTGGAAGAAACTGCCGTGCAAAAACAGGTAACTAACAATTTGATGTGGACGAAAGTATATGGAACGTACATCATGAAGGGCAAAATAGTTTTCAATGGAAAATGAACTGTTGTTACCCAAAACGGTTTGTGCTAAGAATACCAGTCCATTAATTATAAGTAAGTTTTTTACTATTACCGGTAATACCTGAAATCCACCCGGACGAAATTCTGTCATAGATAGTTAATTAGCTGCGAATTTAAACTATGAGAAATAAATATCAAGCCTATACTTTAAAACACACCTTCCATTACGTTATCTTAAGGATAACTTTACTACATTTTCTATATGGTGGGTATGAGGAAACATATCCACCGGTTGAATTTTATCAACACTATACGATTGGTTCAGTAATTGCAGGTCCCGTGCCTGTGTAGCCGTATTGCAGCTTACATATACCACTACAGGTGGGCGCATCTCCAGTATTTTTTTTACCAGTTTTTCATGCATCCCTGCCCTGGGCGGATCAGTGATTACCACATCGGGTTTCCCTTGTGCCATTAAAAAATCATCGTTACATATTTCCACTACATCTCCTGCAAAAAATGAGGCGTGGTTGATATTGTTAAGACGGGCATTGGTTTTTGCATCTTCTATTGCTTCAGGTATTACTTCCACACCTATAATTTTCCTGACCATATCACTTAGAAAAATTCCGATGCTACCGGTACCACAATACAAATCATACAACACTTCATTGCCTGTTAGTGAGGCAAAATCCCTGGTTACCTGGTATAATTTTTCAGCCTGACTGCTGTTGGTTTGAAAAAAAGATTTTGAACCAATGATAAATTTAAATTTCTCCAGTTGTTCCGTTATATACCCTTTCCCACACCAGGTTACAGGCTGTAGATCGTGAAGGCTATCGTTCTTCTTTGGGTTGATAGTATATAAAAGCGTGGAGATAGAAGGCACCGTTTTTAGTAAATGTTGGAATAAGTTTTCCCGCTCTTCTTCGTCATCGTATCCAAAACAAATATTTACCATTACCTCACCCGTTGTGGTGATCCGGATGATCAGGGTCCGGAGCCAGCCGGTGTGCTGTTTTATATCGTAGTAGGAATAGCTTTTTTGCAGTGCAAACGCCCTGATGCTGTTTTTAATGAGGTTGGCAGGTTCCTCCATCAAATGACAGGTACGAATGTCAATAACTTTATCATAAATCTTTGGGACGTGAAACCCAAGCGCAGGCTCATTTGTGTTGCCGGCTATAGTGGCGTCACCGGCACGTAGTTCTTCCCAGGTTTTATATCGCCGGTTGCTGAAGGTGAATTCCAGCTTGTTTCTGTAACGGATATTTTTATCACAGCCAATAATCGGCATGACCGGCGGCAAATTAATACGCCCCAGTCTTTTAAGGTTCTGTTCTACCTCGTTTTGTTTATATATTAATTGTTGCTGGTAAGGCAGCATTTGCCATTTGCAGCCACCACAAATTCCAAAATGTTCGCAAAAAGGTTCAGTCCGTTGCTCCGAAAAACTATGAAAATGAATGGCTTTGCCTTCGCCCCAGTCTTTTTTACTTTTGGTAAGCATTACGTCTACAATATCGCCTGGCACTGCTCCTTCTATGAATATTACTTTACCCTCTACCCGGCTAACAGATTTTCCTTCTGCTGCATAATCTTGTATTGTTACCTGCTGAAGTAAACGGGGACTATTTCTTTTTCTACTCATAGGTGGCAAAAATAAGACGACTTGGGTGGAGTTTTGATTTTAGCAGTAGTAGATAATTCCAAACCATGATAAATGACACTGCCGGCAGTTATTTGAGATAAAGAAGAAAAAATTAGAAATAAGTAAAAGTTTTAAAATAAAAACCCTACATTTGGCACCTGTAAAAAAAAGAAGGTCTTCTGTAGACACAGATGACCTCTAACGATTGCTTGCCATATGAAAATTCTTAACTAAGTCTTGTTCTGTTTGATGATTACTATTTGTATCATCAGGATGCCTCTAACTCACTTGCCACTTTCTTGCTTCACGATTGCTTGCTTCTCTTTTCTGTTGTTGTTTGATAGTGCAAAAATAATACGGCGTTACGGGGCATTAAAATCAACTTGTTAGTAATTTTATCATGTCAAAGGCCTGATTATATTTGCTAAACCCTTTATAGGATTGAGTTTTAGGAGAAAATTGTTATGACGTCCAACAGTTCTGCAGATACTTTATTTCAATTGATTCGTTCATTAGAAAAATCGGAAAAAAGGCATTTTAAGCTATATATCAAAAGAAGTTCCGGTAATGAAGATTTAAAAATCATCCAATTGTTTGATGCGTTGGATAAATTGTCGGAATATGATGAAAAACAGCTATTTAAAAAGCTAAAAGGGGTTACTAAACCACAGTTATCCAATTTAAAAAATCATCTCTACAAGCAATTATTAGCCAGCCTTCGCCTGTTAAAAACTACCGAAAACACAGACCTTCAGTTGAGTGAGCATCTAGATTATGCCCGATTGTTATACAATAAAGGACTAAAGTTACAGAGCCTCAAAGTCCTGGAGAAAGCTAAAGAACTGGCAAAAAACAATCAGAAATTCAACTTTCTGGCACAGGCGATTTCTCTTGAAAAGAAAATTGAAACCCTCCATATCACAAGAAGTACCCTTGAAAAAACTGAACAATTAGCTGAAGAAGCACTTGAAATAAGTAACCATATCAATCGGGTCACTCGCTTGTCCAACCTGGCTTTACTCTTGTACAGGTGGTTTATTAAATATGGGCATGCAAGGAATGAGCATGATGAAAAAAATATTATTTCCTTTTTTAAAAGTAATATCCTTTCCAATATCAGCGCAATCAGCGGGTTTTACGAAAACCTTTATCTATGTCAGTGTTATTGCTGGTATGCATTTATCCGGCAGGATTTTCTAATGTATTATCGCTACAGTGCAAAATGGATCAGGCTTTTTAATCAATCCCCGGCTATGATTTCTGTAGAAACCGGTCATTATGTAAAAGGTATGCATACCCTGCTGAATGCACATTTTGATTTGAGGAATTACAGAGGCTTCCAGGATGCATTGCGTGAATTTGAAACATTTTCAACAACGCCGGTGGCTAATCATCATGATAATTTCAGGATACAGACTTCTATCTATATCAATTTAGCCAGACTCAACTGGCATCTGATGTCGGGCTCCTTTAAAGAAGGGCTGGTATTTGTGCCTGAAATAGAAGCCAGGCTGAAAGAGTACGAATTGTATGTAGATAAACACAGGATATTGGTTTTTAATTATAAAATTGCAACCCTGTATTTTGGCGCTGAGCAGTACGATACTGCTATTGATTACCTGCAGCGAATTATTAACGGATCACTGGAACTGCGGTACGATCTGCAATGTTATGCCAGGTTACTGCATCTGATGGCCCATTATGAGTTGGGCAATTACGATATCATGGAGTCTCTTACAAAATCTGTATATCGATTTATGTCCAGGATGAAAAACCTGACTGTGGTGGAAGAAGAGATGTTCCGTTTCTTAAGGAGATCTTTCAGTCTTTCCCCACGTCAGTTAAAACCTGAATTTGAAAAGTTTTTAGAAAAGATTAAGCATCTCGAGAAAAACCGTTTTGAAACAAGGTCGTTTGCTTATCTCGATGTAATATCCTGGGTAGAAAGCAAAGTGTATGGCAAATCATTAAGTTCTATTATACACGAAAAACACATGAAAAGCATGAGAAAGGCACAATTACATCGAAAAGAAAAAAAATTACATAAGGCAACCTGATTAGATCATCATAGCGTCGGTAACCCATAATTTGATAAAGGGTTTAATATCCTGAGACGATAATTTTCTATTAGTATTTTTCTGTGAGGCCAATAAGTTCTTCATCCGAAGGAAAAGCAGGGATGCCAACTGTTCGAAATGAATCAACGGTTCTATATCTTCCAGGTGCTTGCCTGATTGCTGATAATAACCCGGTCATTTTTCCAGTCGTACAATCCTCATCTGGCAGTTAAACGCATAATATTACCCTGCATAAAACTCAGTCAGACTTAAAGTTTAATATGTACTCTTATATTTAACATGGGATTCCTGCCCACGCCATCATTTACCACTTTTATACACTAACGATGAGATGAATACTATTTACAGGAGTAGAAAACAGGATGATTTGAAATATAATACAGGTTTTAATTGCTGAAACTTTGCTTAGCCCTTGTGTACTCTGTTTAAATTGCTGCGCTCTGTAAATTTTTTGACTTTAGAATAGCTGTTTAATAATATTGATTAATTTAATACACGGAATAATTGCTTAATTCAAATATTCAAAAAGTATTGTTATGACCACCCGGCGTGATTTTCTTCAAAAACTTTCTATTGGTATAGGCGCGGTAACCCTTTTACCTACTTCATCAAAAGCTTCCATATTTTCAATTCCTTCCGGAAACGAAAAGAAACTTCGCGTTGCATTAATGGGTTTGGGAGGCTATGCCAATATAGTGGCTAAAGCAATGAAAACCTGCAAACGGGCAGTACTTACTGGAATTGTTACTGGTACGCCTTCAAAAATTCCGGTTTGGAAATCTAACTATGGCATTGCAGATAAGAATATATATAGCTATGAAACACTGCATACAATTGCTGATAATTCTGACATTGATGTAGTGTATATCACTACTCCCAATTCACTTCACTATAAACATGTACTACAGGTGGCAGCAACGGGTAAACACATTATTTGTGAAAAGCCACTTGCAGATAATGCACAACAGGCAGGTGAGATGATAGCAGCTTGTAAAAAAGCAGGAGTAAAATTTTTTGTAGGATACCGGTTACATTTTCAGCCTCATACACGTGAAATTATCCGCATGAGAGAAGCCGGCGAGTTTGGGAAAATTATGCATGTCAACAATTATATGGGTTTTAAAATTGGTGATCCCTCTCAATGGCGTTTGAAAAAAGGGCTTGCCGGTGGCGGTGCTATGATGGATGTAGGTATATATGCTCTTAACGGTGCAAGATATGCTACTGGTGAAGAACCTTTGTGGGTAACGGCCCAGGAAACGAAAACAGACCCTGTAAAGTTTGCTGAAGTAGATGAAACCATTACATTTCAATTAGGGTTCCCTTCCGGTGCAATTGCTTCCTGTGGCACAACTTATAATTTCAATAACTACGAAAGATTTTACCTGATTGGCGATAAGGGCTTTGCTGAGTTGAGCCCTGCTTTTGGTTATGGTCCAATAAAAGGCAGAACTCACCTTGGTAAAATGCCTCAACAAGATGTTATTCATCAGGCTGCACAAATGGACGGTTTGGCAGATTGCATACTTAAAGACACTCCTGATCCGAATATGACCGGAGAAGAAGGCTTGAAAGACATGATTGTAATAGACGCAGTTTATGAATCCATCCGGCGTGGCAGCGAAAAAATTTATCTTCCGGCACAAACGACCCTTTAAAAATTGTATTGAAGCCCAATACTTGTGATAAAAAGGTTGGTATCCCTTTTAAAAACCGGAGTGTTCTGTATCCCTTCTTTTGCAGAGGATGACTTGTGTGTTGCCCATTGGCCAATAAATGAACCTACAACATCAATTTTTCTTGCAACTGCATAACCGATTGAGGGTGCTATTGCAGGAGCAAAGGTGCGATCGTAATGGGTATAGGCTGCCCCCGCATTTACTTCAATAAACCAACCGCCTACTTCATCAGTAAAGCCATTTATCATATAGCGGGGCACACCAAAATTAAACCGGTAACCTCCTGTTAAAATCAGTGAACTGATATTATCGTAATTGCCTCCATCGAATCCTTTAAAAAATCCACCATTCGTTGGGGCACTATGTGATGCCCTGAGTGTAATTACATACTCATTATAAACATCTTTATTTTGCTGAGCCCTCAGCATGAGTTTAGCGGCTGCACCTACTCCATAACGTCCCGGGTAATCACCGGCATTAAAACTGCCTTCTGCCAGTACAGCAAACCGGGGAGATTTTGCAGGGAAGCTTAATGTACTGTTATTGGTTTGTGCTGATAAATTTTCTGACATTAAAAACATCAATGCACAAAGCGATACAATCATTCTCTTCATGATAATCAGTTTAGGGTAAAATAATTTTCTACATAGTTTATGACGATGCAGAAATAAAAATGGTTTACAAGGGATAATAAAATCAGGATTTCAAAAAAACTGAACTCTGAACTCTGAACTTTGACAGAATATTATCTTAGTATCAGAGCAATTATTCTGTATTGTGTTGGATTTAAATGATACAGTTATCGCCGGCACTATGGATTTAGAGACAACAATGTTTATTGTATCGTGCCGAAAAATTGATTTAACAATTAAATTTTGATACCTAAGTAGTATACAAATGTAGGTAACTACAGTTGAAAACCCGAGTGTAGATTGGTAGTTCAGCCAATAAATTAATAAATATCAATGCCTGTGAACCAGGAGTAATGATGAAGGGCTATATAAAGTTTATTAACCGCCAGAACTGCGGGCTTACTTTTTTTACTTCTGCTTGAATTTTTACTCCTTTTTTAATTTGATTATTTTCACAGTCTATATTGCCAATAAGGACATTCATATTCTCGTCTTTGTTCTCGTTATATAAAAATCTTTTATCATCCTTAGGTGAAGCAGCCTGCACTTTCAATGTAAGAATGAGGTAGCCCTCCTGTTTTGGATAAGGTTTAATGCCAACAACAAGGGCAGTTATTAAAGCGCTGTTGGGGATCATCTGTACCATTGTACAAATTTAGCCCGGCAGGGCATTCAGTTTATTTCTTATTTCTTTTACCCGTCTTTTTCGCAGGAGAGGTTGCTGCCCCAGGTTTAACATACATGTCGGCAGTCGCTATCCCTTTTGCAAACTTTATTTTTCGGAGTGCTACTCTGGTATCCAATCCACCATAGCTTTTGCTATTAGGTTTTGTAGTTCGACTAAATGTTTTTCTTTTTGAAGTACCCGGCCATACATCTCCGGCATCACCTGAGTTTTTTCCTTTTTCCAGGTCTTGTTTTGCGTCTGCCTGCACAAGCGATACTTTATAATGCAACTCATTGCTGTTGTCGTCAATTGCATCGTCAATATGGTATATCAGCAAACCCTCACCCGGGAGAAATTTGTCATAATTTTTTTTTGTGCGGTTTTCTACTAGGAAATATTCATTGCCGGGGCCGCCATCTTTCCAAAGACGATATATTGTTTTCCCTGTTTTTACATCGTTAATGGTAACATTTGCTTTATTGGTGCTTTGCTGTACAGTAGTAACCCAGCTTTGCTGCATTTTGCACCAAGCGCAAGGGTGAGCAGGTGTTGCTCCGTTATTGTTCCAACTTCCACCTGCCATCAGGCACCAGTCACCCAATCCTTCACTGGTGTAGTCAACATCATACAGGTCGGGGAAACCAAACAGCAAATGACCTAACTCGTGTGCACATACTCCCAATTCACAGTCTTCAGGTACGGTTAAATATGCATAAATATGTGTGCCATCTGCATTGTACACCTTTGGTAATACCCATTTGTGGCTCCAGATATCATTGCTGCTGCCAGTTACTTCTGCGCCTGGTCCGGCATGTATTACCACAAATGCATCCACATATCCATCATTATTATTATCATAAGGACTAAAATTTATATAGGCATTTGCTGCTTTGGCCGCATCTTCTGCAAGTGTCCTGGCGTTAGGTAAAGCATTTCCGGTGCCACTGTCCCCATGTGCATACTGACTTAATTTCCTGGGCATCCTGTATGGGCCCACTACCTGACCGGTAATGTTAACAAGTCCCCCTGTTACTTCTGTATAGTACTCTTTTACGCTTCCTGTGGGGATTACACCCTGGCTGAAAAAAAGGTCTTCAAATCTTTTCTTTGACTGATTCATAGGTTTATCACTGAAGTCTACCAGTATTACTGCTACTTTCAGGTTTCCAAACAATGGGGCCTTCTCGGCGGTGCGGGTTCTTATTTTTTGCGCGGATGTCCCCAGGGCAAATACATTGCCTGGTTGCAGTAATCCATCATTAAAACCAAGTTTTGTCTTTCCTAAAGGCTTAATCAAGTTGCCAAGTACCGAACTGCCAAGATCTCTTTTCAATTGGTTTAAATCAGCTTTTAGCTTTGCTTTGAGTTCAGGGCTTGGCCCTATCATACATCTCTGACCATCGTTACTGATAGCCGCATTTTTGAGAATATGAAGATAATCCTGAAGAAGTGGAGACAACTTGCGTTTCATAATCGTAAAATTTTAGAAGTATCAGAAAATGAACTGACCAAAAAATTAAGTCTGCATGGGAATACGAAAAAAATCTGGGGTGGATTACCGGCGGGAGGTTTGAACAGATAAATGTACAGTATCTTGTTTGTAATATCAATACCCAATTAATGGTATGATGTAAAGTTTGTCGTTTACAGTTTTACGTTTGTCGTTAAATGGTAAAAGCCGGTTAAGCTTTTGCTCAACCGGCTTTTGCACAACTTTTATTAATAAACTTACAGTTTTTTAATCTTAATATTCTTGTACCATACTTCGTTCCCGTGATCCTGAAGGGAAATATGTCCTTTCTTTTCCTTAGCAAAGTCAGGCATATTTTTAAATTTACTTCCGGCTACCAGTGCGTTCCAATTGGCGTCCCACAAAGTGGTAGACACTACTTTTACACCGTTTTGCCAAAGCTGTAGTTTTCCTTTTTGCAATTTAATTTCAATATGGTTCCATTGTCCGGCTGGTTTTACCGTTTCCGGCTTACTGGTGATAAGGTCATAAAGATCTCCCGCCCTGTGTTTGATGATTTTAGCGTCTGGATGTCCATTATTATCCAGCACCTGCATCTCGGGGCCGGTATGATAAGAACGTTCATGTCCCGGGCCTTCCTGCACCAGGAATAATACCCCGCTGTTGCCTTTGGGAGAGATTTTCCAGTCGAGTTTCAAATCAAAATCTTCATATTCTCCGGCAGTAGTAGCATCACCTGCATCTTCACCTTCATGTGGGGTGAGATGAAGTGTGCCGTTATCAGCTTTCCATGCGGAACCCAACTCCGTTTTATTAAAAGAATGCCAGCCAGTTGTGGTATTGCCATCAAATAATAATTCCCATCCGGAATTTTTCTCTTTTTTAGATAAGATATTATCTTTTATCTGGGCGTCTGCATGATTCAGTATAATTGAGCCTGCAAGCAACAAACAGTTAAGCTTAAGCGCTAAAGCTATTCTCATTGTATTTATTTTATTGTCAGAATATATTTTGCCATAGCTTCTGCATCTTGTTCAGATAAAGTAGGGTGAGGCGCCATTGGTATTTGTCCCCAGTTGCCGGCTCCGCCTTCCAATATCTTTTTACCTAACATTGGAATATCTTTTTCTTTATACTTCTTAGCCACATCAGCATAGGCGGGGCCTACCAGCTTATCTTTATCGTGGTGACAGGCGCGGCAATCAGATGCCTCTAATAATGCTTTCCCATTTAAAGCAGGTGCTGCTGCAGTAGCAGAACCTGTCGTGCCACCTTCAGCAGCAGTTGTTTTTTGCTGACCCTCACCGATTTGCGGATTCACGCTCAAACTTATTGGTTTTTTTTCTTCTGCTGGTCCACTGCCGCAAGCATAACAAAAAGCTAACAATAGGACTGCCGATCTAATTTTTTTCATGTGTTTATTTTTTGTCTTTTCAATGGTCACATGGAATTCGCCATTTGGTATTCATACTTCGACAGTATAAAAACTTCTTTTAGATGGCTAAATGCATGTGATGGTATTAATTTTTATTATTTTAATAAAAGCAGGGCACAAATATCTAAAGAAAAATTACTCAAGTCCTAAAACTTTGCGATTAAATTTTTCATTACTTCCAGTTCCTGCAAAATCATCAAATGCTTTTTCGGTAACCCGAATAATATGATTTTTTATAAATGGTGCACCCTCAGCAGCACCAGCTTCCGGATGTTTGATAGCACATTCCCATTCCAATACAGCCCATCCCCTGTAGTTATATGCTGCCAGTTTGCTGAATATGGATTTGAAATCAACCTGTCCGTCACCCAAAGAACGAAACCGGCCTGCCCTTTCCACCCATCCCTGATACCCGCCATACACACCCTGTTTTCCAGTGGGGTTAAACTCTGCATCTTTTACATGGAACATACGAATACGTTCGTGATAATTATCAATATACTCAAGATAGTTGAGACATTGCAATACGAAATGACTTGGATCAAAGAGCAAACATGCCCTTGGGTGATTTTTTACTTTTTCTAAAAACATTTCATAGGTTATGCCATCATGCAGGTCTTCGCCAGGGTGTATCTCATAGCAGAGGTCAATACCCTGTTCATCAAACTCATTCAAAATCGGCAACCAGCGATTAGCCAATTCAGTAAAGCCAGTATCTACCAATCCGGCAGGTCTTTGGGGCCAAGGATATACAGTATGCCATAATAATGCGCCACTGAAAGTAGCATGTGCATGTAGCCCAAGATTTTTTGATGCTTTTGCTGCATCTTTCAAATGTTGTACAGCCCATGCTGTCCTTGTTTTAGGATTATTCCGATATGCTTCGGGTGCAAATCCGTCAAACAAAGTATCATATGCAGGGTGCACTGCTACCAACTGCCCGATTATATGGGAAGCAAGTTCTGTGATCTGCAATCCGGCACTATTCACAATGCCTTTTATTTCATCTGCATATGTTTTACTTTCTGCAGCCTTCTTGATATCAATTATATTAGTATCCCAAGTCGGAATTTGCACCCCTGCATAACCTAAGCCTGCAGCCCATTCACAAATAGATTTCAAACTGTTAAATGGTACTTTGTCACCTAAGAACTGAGCCAGAAAAATACCTGGTCCCTGGATATTTGTCATGATATTGCATTTGAAGAATGAATAATAAAAAGTGGAAAACTGGTGGGGTCTAAGTACAAGCTAATATATCCATGTCTTTTACTCCCCGATTCTTACCTTTTCCCTATCCCTTACAATGTAAAATCCGTCCATTTTTCATTGCTGGTATTGCTTTTCACTACACTGTCAATAAATGCCATTCCTCTCACTCCATCTGCGGCGGTGGGGAAATCCAGCATTTCTTCTGTCGGTTTAGTGCCATCAAGTTTTGCTGACAGGGTAAGGGCAAAATTTCTATAAATATTTCCAAACGCTTCAAGATAGCCCTCGGGATGACCCGCCGGCACCCGGGTATTGTGTTTGGCAAAACTGCTTAAATAGCCGCCGCCTGTTCTGTATATTTCAGTGGGTTTATCCAGCCATTTAATCAGCAAAGAATTTGGTTCTTGCTGTGCCCATTCCAGTCCGCCTTTATCACCATATATTTTTATTTTTAACGCATTCTCTTCCCCTGCTGCAATCTGCGATGCGATAAGTACACCCGCAGCGCCATTATCAAATTTCAGCAATACATTACCATCATCATCCAGTCCGCGGCCTTCAACCATAATATTTAAATCGGCACATAATTTTGTAATATGCAATCCCGTAATATATTCGGCAAGGTGTGCAGCGTGTGTTCCAATATCGCCCATACTACCCGACTTTCCTGATTTTGAAGGATCAGTTCTCCAGGCTGCCTGTGCATTACCTTCTCTTTCAGTCAGGCGGGTGAGCCATCCCTGCGGATACTCCACAACTACTTTTTTTATTTTTCCTAAAGCGCCAGCCTTTACCATTTGTCTGGCTTGTTTTACCATTGGATAGCCGGAATAGGTATGTGTTAAGGCAAGCACCAGCCCCGTTTCTTCTACTTTTTTTTGCAGCTTTTTTGCCTCATCAAGGGTGAATGTCATGGGCTTTTCAATTACTACATTAAATCCATTATCGAGCGCTTCGTAAGCCGGGGCGAAGTGTACAAAGTTGGGAGTTACGATGGTTAAGAAATCCATTCTTTCTCCCGCAGGTAGTTTTGATTCAGCTTTTATCATTTCCTGGTAAGTAAGATAGGTCCGGCTTTCAGGAAGAAATAATGATTTTGCAGAGTCTACCGCAATTTCCGCATTGTGACTCAATGCACCACAAGCTAATTCTACCAGGCCATCCATATTGGCAGCGATACGATGAACGGCGCCGATGAAGGCATCTTTGCCTCCGCCTACCATTCCCATTTTTAATTTTCTGTTCATGAAAAAAATATTAACGTGATAAAAAATCAGAAGAGCGATAAAAATAAAACATTTACGTGTACTGTATTTTGTTTTTACCCGAAATAATTTTATTTAAGTATATAGTGAATGTCTTATATGCATAAAGAGTCATTAAAAATGTACACTTAACAATTAAAAGTGGACAGAATTATAAAACATTTACTAACTTGAACGCTTTAATAACGATTATGTCCACTTCTTCAAAATATCCGCGCAGGCGCGCTATAAAGAATATTGTTCTTAGTTCTGTAACACTTGGTTCGCTCCCTGCCCTGGTTGTATCAGCAGATTCACGCAATAAGATAGACCCCCATTATATTATGAAAGGAAATATCAACCATTCCGTTTGTCGCTGGTGCTATGGTAATATCCCGCTTGATGAGTTTTGTATAGCTGCTAAAAACATCGGTATCTCTGCCATTGACCTGGTAGGTCCAAAAGATTGGCCAACATTGCAGAAATACGGGTTATATTCAAGCATGTGTAATGGTGCAGAAATCAACCTTACTGATGGATGGAACCATACGGAATTTCACCCTCAATTGATTAAAAACTATTCAGAAATGATCCCGATGGTTGCCGGTGCAGGATATAAACAATTGATTTGTTTCAGCGGTAGTCGCCGTAACCTAGATAATGAAACCGGCTGGAAAAACTGCGTTGACGGATTGAAGCAGGTAATTGGGATTGCAGAAAAACACAAGGTTACACTGGTAATGGAATTGCTAAATAGTAAGGTTGATCATAAAGACTACCAGTGCGACAGAACATCCTGGGGGGTAGAACTGGCAAAACGCATCGGTTCAGAAAATTTCAAACTGTTGTATGATATTTATCATATGCAGATTGATGAGGGAGATGTGATCCGGACTATCAGGGAAAATCATCAGTATATTTCGCATTATCACACCGGTGGTGTGCCAGGACGACGGGAAATCAATGACTCTCAGGAATTATATTATCCTGCTATAATGAGAGCAATCGTGGATCTTGGTTTTAAAGGGTATGTAGCGCAGGAATTTATACCCACACCTAAAGATGCAAAGGGGCAGATAGCGGCACTTGAAAGTGGGGTAAGAATTTGTGATGTATAATTTTAGTTGTAAAACATTCATTCATAAATATTATAAAACTCAAAAAAGCACAAAATGCCTGACAACGTTTACGATGCCATAGTTATAGGTTCAGGGATTAGCGGCGGATGGGCTGCTAAAGAACTTGCTGAAAAAGGACTTAAAGTTTTGATGCTGGAACGTGGCCGCAATATCGAACACGTGAAAGACTATGTGAATGCCAACAAAGCTCCATGGGAATTTCCGCACCGGGGTGGCAGAACGCAGCAAATGATCAAAGATTATCCTGTATTGAAAAGAGATTACCCGCTCAATGAAACCAATCTTGATTATTGGTGCAAAGATAAAGACAGTCCTTATACCGAAATCAAAAGGTTCGACTGGTTTCGCGGGTATCATGTAGGTGGTCGTTCTCTGATGTGGGGGCGGCAAAGTTATCGCTGGAGCGATCTGGATTTTGAAGCCAATTCAAAAGAAGGTATTGCCATTGACTGGCCCGTTCGGTATAAAGAAATTGCTCCCTGGTACGATCATGTAGAACGGTTTGCCGGCATTAGTGGTTCAAAAGAGGGTCTTGTTGAGTTGCCCGATAGTCAGTTTCTTCCGCCTATGGAAATGACCTGTGTGGAAAAAGACGTGGCGGCAAGACTAAAGCAAAAATTTGACGGCAAAAGACACATGATTATTGGTCGTGTTGCTAATATTACTGTTCCTTTTGAAAGTCAGGGAAGATCAAGTTGTCAGTTTCGCAACAAATGCTGGCTGGGTTGCCCTTATGGTGCTTATTTCAGCACACAGTCCTCTACACTTCCGGCTGCAATGAAGACCGGTAACCTTACACTTCGTCCCTGGAGTATCGTTACAAAAATTCTTTACGACAAAGACAAGAAAAAAGCTACCGGTGTGGAAATACTGGATGGAGAAAACAATAAAACCTATACATATAATGCCAAAATTATTTTCCTTAACGCATCAGCCCTTAATAGTGCCTGGGTGCTAATGCAATCTGCAACTGATGTTTGGCCTGATGGACTTGGCAGCAGCAGCGGTGAACTCGGTCACAATGTAATGGATCACCACCTGGGTGTAGGTGCAGGCGGTATAGTGGAAGGTTATGAAGACAAATATTATTTCGGCCGCCGTGCCAATGGTATATACATTCCACGGTATCGTAATTTCTTTGGCGATAAAAGAGATTATCTCCGTGGCTTTGGCTACCAGGGCGGTGGAAGCAGGGGCGGATACAGCCGTTCCGCCGAAGAAGTATCCCTGGGGGCGGAGTTGAAAGATATGCTGGTAGAACCCGGAACATGGACAATGGGAATTGGGGGATTTGGAGAAACTTTGCCTTATCATGAAAACAGGGTTTATATTGATAAGAATACTTATGGCGATAAGATGGAACAGTTTAATGACCCTGTTACCGGCAAAGATCTGGGTATGCGACCCGTACCTGATAAGAATGGTAAACCACGGGTAGACAAATGGGGATTGCCGGTACTGGCGATGGATGTAGAGTATAAAGAAAACGAAAAGAAGATGCGCAAGGATATGCTGAATGATGCTATAGAAATGCTGGAAGCGGCTGGTGTTAAAAATGTAAAAGGGCGTGAAGGGGATGGCACCCTCGGCAGAGGCATACATGAAATGGGTACAGCGCGTATGGGTAAAGACCCTAAAACTTCTGTGCTGAATAAGTTTAATCAGGTATGGGATGCCCCGAACGTTTTTGTTACAGACGGTGCTTTCATGACTTCTGCCTCATGTGTAAACCCATCGCTTACTTATATGGCTTTTACTGCGAGGGCCGCCGATCATGCCGTAAGCGAATTGAAAAAAGGAAATCTTTAAAAAGTTGATAAAATAAATTTATCATGCCAAATGATAGTACCAATATCAACAATAAAGCTGTGTCTCAGAATACCTACGATGCCATTGTAGTAGGCTCAGGCATCAGTGGGGGGTGGGCAGCTAAAGAGCTTTGTGAAAAGGGCTTGAAAACCCTTGTGCTGGAAAGAGGAAGAAATGTTGAGCATATAAAAGATTATACCGGCACATTGCTCAACCCCTGGGAACTGAAACACCACGGCAATATTACACAGGAGAATAGAAAAGATAGTCCTATTCAAAGTAAATGCTATGCCTATAACGAGGTCTCGAAACATTTTTTTGTAAATGATAATGACAACCCTTACACCCAGGTAAAACCTTTCGACTGGATAAGGGGCTATCATGTAGGTGGCCGCTCGTTGACCTGGGGAAGGCAATGTTATCGCTGGAGCGATATTGATTTTGAAGCCAACGCAAAAGATGGACATGGCGTGGATTGGCCAATTAGGTACAAAGATATAGCCCCCTGGTACGATTATGTAGAACCCTTTGTGGGTATAAGCGGTTCTGTAGAAAGGCTTCCTCAGTTGCCTGATGGAAAGTTTTTGCCCCCAATGGAAATGAACTGTCTTGAAAAATTTGTAGCGGAAAGGATACAAAAAGAATTTTCAGACGGCAGAAGAATGATCATTGGGCGAACAGCTAATCATACAGAAAGAGTGGGTGAAAGGGGGCCTTGTATGTATAGAAATAAATGTCATGAAGGTTGTCCTTATGCAGGGTATTTCAGCAGTAATGCGGCTACACTGCCGGCAGCCCAAAAAACCGGCAATCTCACCCTTCGTCCTTTTTCGATCGTCTCTGAGGTAATTTACGATAAAGAAAATAAAAGGGCTAAGGGTATCCGCATCATTGATGCTGAAACCATGAAAACGGAAGAATATTTTGCTAAAATAATCTTCCTTAATGCATCCACTTTGGGCACTGCAATGATATTACTGAATTCTGTATCTGATGCTTTCCCGAATGGGCTGGGCAATAGCAGCGAACAGGTAGGCCATAATCTTATGGACCATCATTATGGTGTAGGAGCTAGTGGTTCATACGATGGTTTTCAGGATAAATATTTTTACGGAAGAAGACCCAATGGCGTTTATATACCGCGTTTTCGCAATATCAGCGAAAAGACAAAACGAAACGATTACGTAAGAGGATTTGGATACCAGGGCGGCGCCTCAAGGGGTAGAAAGTGGACTGCAGATGGTGTGGGAGTGGAATTGAAAGACCAATTGCTTGAACCTGGTGACTGGGGAATGGGGATAGGATCGTGGGGCGAACATTTGCCATATTACGAAAACAAAGCAACACTCAATAAAGATAAAAAAGACAAATGGGGGCTGCCTACCTTGGATATTGATTGCGAGTTTAAAGCTAATGAAATGGCTATGCGCAAAGACATGATGAACAGTGCTGCGGAAATGCTTGAAAAAGCAGGTTTGAAAAATGTGAGCACTTATGATAGTAAGCCGGCACCGGGATTTTGTATCCACGAAATGGGCACTGCCCGTATGGGACGCGATCCTAAAACATCTGTACTGAATGGCTTTAATCAAATGCACGAAGTGAAAAATGTATTTATTACAGACGGAGCCTGTATGGCTTCTTCCGCCTGTCAAAATCCATCAATCACCTACATGGCATTAACAGCAAGGGCAGTTGATTTTGCCGTAAAAGAGCTGAAGAAAAATAATATATAATGGAAAAGGCCGGCATGCCTGGTAATAACTTTTTAAAATTGAACAACAAATTATTTTTGATTTATTAAAATATCAATTATGAACAGACGCGACGCATTATCCAGGGTTGCCCTTATACTGGGGGGCACCGTAATAGGTGCAAATGTTTTCCTGGAAGGTTGTACCCCATCAGACAAGAAGGCTTCCGATGTAAATTTGGCTTTTACACCTGCGGACATAGCTTACCTGGATGAAATAGCCGAAACCATTATTCCTGCCACAAATACCCCGGGTGCAAAAGCTGCAAAGGTGGGCGCTTTCATGACTGTAATGGTAAATGACTGTTATGATGAAAATGATCAAAAAGTGTTTAAAGCAGGAATGAAAACACTTGATGAAGCCTGCAAAAAGAAAACAGGGAAAACTTTTATGGATGTAAGTCCTGAAGAAAGAAAAGCCTTGCTGACTGCGATTGACAAAGAAGCAAAGGATTATGCAGCTTCAGCCAAAACAAGCGATCCCAAACATTATTTCAGGATGATGAAAGAACTCACCCTGCTGGGGTATTTCACTTCTGAGCCTGGCGCTACTCAAGCGTTGCGTTATGTAGCCGTTCCCGGAAAGTATGAGGGTTGCATAGATTATAAAAAAGGTGACAGGGCCTGGGCTACTTAGTTCAATTATATTTCTTTATTATCACAGACCATCCTTAGTTGGATGGTTTTTTTATGGCTTTAATTTCTGATTACATACATACCATCAGGTATCGAATCATCATTAATCATTAAAACTGATTCGGAATTTTAATTAATCACTTCAAGCAGAAACGCTTACACAGAAATACAGGAATAAATAATAAATTTGAAAATACTGTCTAATTCTAAATACGAAAACATGAAGTATTTACTACCCTGCATATGTATTCTTTATATGTTCACTTCCTGCGGAACCTCCGCAAAACAGTCACAGGCTCAATCTCCACGAAAAGCAGTATGGATTAGCTTTGTAAAAAAAGAAGCGGAAAAGAAGGTTGATGTAATGATTGGTGGAAAGTTATTTACTTCTTATATGTGGCCGGATACGATATACAAGCCAATTTTATATCCGGTTCTTACGGCTATGGGTACCCCTGTTACCCGAGGATACCCTATTCACCCAAGGCCCGGGGAGCGCACAGACCATCGTCACCAGGTAGGTATATGGCTGAATTACGGCAATATAAACGGTTATGATTTTTGGGGCAATGGTACCGAGGAAATCCGTCAGGTTAAACTCGGCACTGTAAAACAACTGAGTATTGACAGCGCTATTGATGGAAATGGTGAAGGAGTATTAAAAGTTTCTGCAAGCTGGGTGGCCGATTCTGGAAAAGAATTACTAAGAGAAAAAACCACCTACCATTTCATAGCCGACAGTACCACCCGTATTATAGATCGCATCACTACTCTAACCGCTACAGGTGGGCGTGTTGATTTTCCCGATACCAAAGAAGGAAGTCTTGGAATGCGTGTGGCACGCCAGCTTGAAATGCCTTCAGATGAAGCAATCACTCTGCTTGATGCACAGGGTGTACCCACTACAGTGAAAGCTATGTCGAACGAAGGTGTTACCGGAAACTACCGGAGCAGTGAAGGTATTACCGGGATAAATGTTTGGGGAACCAGAGCCAGATGGATGGACCTGTATGGAAATATAGACAATGAGAAAATATCAGTTGTAATTTGTGATCACCCCGGCAATCTTAGCTATCCTACCTACTGGCATGCCCGTGGGTATGGTTTATTTGCCGCAAATCCATTTGGTGTAAAAGATTTTACAAAAGGGAAAGACACACTGAATTATTCTATTGCACCTGGCAAATCACTCACACTCCGTTACCGTTTTATTATCAGTTCAGGACAATTTTTGACAGACCAATCCATAAATACTTATGCAGACGAATTTGCCAAAAAGTACTAATATATCCAGGAAGCTGCCGGTAAGGTTACTTTCGATAGATGTGTTGAGGGCGGTTACTATGTTCTTCATGATTTTTGTAAACGACGTAGATGGCGTGCAGCATATACCGCAATGGATTAAGCATGTCTCTGCCAATGCCGATGGATTAGGTTTCGCGGATACCATATTCCCTGTTTTTCTTTTCATAGTGGGACTATCTCTGCCATTTGCCATTAAAAAAAGATTAAACAAAGGAGATTCTTTCCAGAGTATAGCCTTTCATATACTCGCAAGGTCGCTGGCGCTGCTGGTAATGGGTTTTCTTCATGTAAACCTTGAGAACTACAACAATACCGCATTACTGCCGAAAGCAGTTTGGGAAATCCTGATCACTGTCGGTTTTTTTCTTATTTGGCTGGATTATCCCGGAGAATTAAAAAAAACAACACAGTATCTTTTGCAGGCCGCAGGAATAATACTTCTGCTGGTTATGGCATTCCTTTTCAAAGGTGGCAGGGAAGGAGAAATTGTAGGACTTAAACCTTATTGGTGGGGGATTCTGGGTATCATCGGGTGGGCTTATCTTGTTTGTGCATTGCTGTTCCTGTTTTCAAAAGGCAGGCTCAATGCCCAAATTGTTTTCTTCGCGGTTCTTTTCGTCCTTAATCTTTTGTATTGCACGGGTTTGTTGAAATATCATCTTCCTGTGATTGGCAATGCGGCTTCGCCTGCATTAACTATGGCTGGTGTTGTAATATCGCTGTTGTATTCCAAATTGGCGGAAATGGGCAAAGATAAATTGTTGTGGGGCTTGTTTATAACTATTGGAATAGCCATGCTTATCATTGGTTTTGTGGTTCGCCCTTATGCCGATGGTATTTCTAAAATACGCGCCACCACAGCATGGATATCTATCTGTATCGGCATTGGTACGCTGTTGTTTGTACTGCTGATTTACCTTGTAGATTTAAAAGGAAACCAGCATTGGTTTAAAGCTATCCGCCCTGCAGGGACCAGTACATTAACCTGCTATTTAATTCCCTATCTTCTTTATTCGGTGTATGTTTTAGCAGGTTTCCGCTATCCTCAGTTTTTAAATGAAGGCTTGGGCGGTATCATTCGCTCTTTTGCTGTTTCTTTTATTGTTATATGGATTGGCGGTGTACTGGAGAAAAAGAAACTCAGGCTGAAAATATAGAGATGGTTAAACTAAAACTGATGGTTTTTTATTCCTTACAGCACATTATATTTTCATCTATAATCCAATATCAAGAATAGTTGTTCCGGGTTTGATGTGTACCCCTTGCAATCCTGCAGCTATTGCGCCTTCAATGTTTGGTAAAGCATCATCAACAAACAAAGTTCGGGCAGGGTCTAAATTCTGTTCCTTTATAATATGCCTGTAAGATGCCACATCTGGTTTACGCATCTTCAATATTTGAGAATAATAAGCTTTTTCAAAATGATCGTCAAAGCTTGTACTGTTGAACGTTTCTGCATATTTTTTACGGAAAGCATCAAGGTGCAAGGCATTGGTATTGCTAAACAGAAACAATCTGTATTTTGATTTGATACGGTTTAATAAATCAATTCTTTCTTTTGGGAAAATGCCAAGCATCGAGTTCCAGGCGTTTGTTAAAGCAGTATCTGATAGCGGTAATCCGGCTAATTGCCTGAGAGAAAAAAGAAAGGTAGCGCTGTCAATAGCGCCTACTTCGTAGTCTTTAAAAAAAGAAGATACATTCCCGCTCCGAAATAGCTCATTATAATTTTTTACCCCAAGTTCTGAGAAATTTCTTTCAGCAGCGGGCATATCCAACGTAAGGATTACACCCCCCAGGTCGAATATGATATTGTCTATGTTTTGCATGGCATAAAAATAAGGAGGAATTGGTTAATTAGCCGGAGGTAATTAGATGGAACTGTGTAATGAATGTGACACGCATAGTGGAGTTTTTTTACAAATAACAGCATCATCTTCTTTCGATATTACCTCTTGAAATCTCATAATAATTTAAAATCTGCCTCTTTAACATCTCTGCTATTAGTACCGATGAAAATTTTAAAATCACCCGGTTCGGCTACAAATTTCAGGTCGCTGTTATAAAATTTCAGGTCGTCTGCCGAAATAGTGAATGTAACTTTTTGGGATTCGCCCGCTTTCAATTCTATTTTCTGAAATCCTTTCAATTCCTTTACCGGACGGGTTATACTTCCCACCATATCGCGGATATACATTTGCACAACCTCTTTTCCTGTTCTGTTGCCACTATTGGTCACCGTTACGAATGCCGTAATTTTCTCTCCGGGCTTAAAAGAACTGCTGCTCAAGCTAATATCACTATAGCTAAAGCTGGTATAACTCAGCCCAAACCCAAAAGGATAAACGGGGTCATTAGACACATCAAGAAAATTAGAACGGAATTTTTGAAACCATTGCCCATCTGCTAACGGGCGCCCGGTGTTTTTGTGGTTATAATATAATGGTATTTGTCCCACATTCTGCGGAAAGGTAGTGGTTAATTTGCCCGATGGATTTACATCACCAAACAATACATCTGCAATGGCAGTTCCAGCTTCTGAACCGGGAAACCATACGTTGAGTATTGCCGGCACATGCTGCTGCTCCCAGGCCAGGGTCATCGGTCTTCCTGCAAATAATACCAGCACAACCGGTTTGCCGGTTTTCAGCAACGCTCCCAGTAGTTTTCGCTGCACATCCGGTATACCTATATCCGTTCTGCTGGCGCTTTCACCGGTCATTTCAGCAGCTTCACCAAGGGCGGCCACTATTACATCCGACTGCGAAGCTATATTCAATGCTTCATTCAGCAATGCTTCATCGCTGCGGTTATCCCTTCCCAGCGATTTTCCAAACATGGTAGCTCTTTGTTCCAGCAGGCTGTCTTCCGTAAGATTAGACCCCCTGGCATATAATATCCTGGCGTTGTTTCCCACCGCAGATTCCAGTCCTTCCCTCACTGAAATGGGTTTTGAAAAATCCGCCGACACACTCCATGTCCCCGGCATGTTCGCTCTATTGTTAGCAAGCGGCCCAACCAATGCAATAGTGCCGGATTTTTTTATCGGCAAAACATTTCTGTCGTTCTTCAACAATACGAAACTCTCGGCAGCTATTTCTCTCGCAGTTCTTCTGTTGGACTCGGTATATATTTCATTTGCCGCCCTTTCTTCGCTGCAATAGCGATAAGGGTCGTTGAACAAACCGAGTTTGTATTTTGCTTCCAATACTTTGCGGCAGGCATCATCAATTTGCTTTTGGGTTATCTTCCCCTGCTGCAGCGATTTATTTAACGTGGTGAGAAATCCTTCTCCCACCATGTCCATGTCTACTCCTGCTTTCAATGCTAAAGCAGAAACCTGTTGCAGGTCACCCATGCCATGATCAATCATTTCATTAATAGCGGTATAATCTGTAACCACCATTCCTTTGAATCCCCATTGCTTGCGCAGCAAATCGGTAAACAACCATTTATTTGCCGTTGCCGGTATGCCGTCTATTTCATTAAAGGATGTCATTACGCTTCCCACGCCTGCATCCACAGCCGCTTTGTATGGAGGTAAATATTCATTGTACATTCTTACCCGACTCATATCAACGGTATTATAATCACGTCCCGCTTCACCGGCGCCATATAATGCAAAATGTTTTACACAGGCCATTATGGTGTTGTTCTTCGATAAATCATCACCCTGGTATCCTTTCACCATTGCCATTGCTATCTGCGAGCCGAGGTAAGGGTCTTCGCCTGAACCTTCTGACACTCTGCCCCAGCGGGGGTCACGGGAAATATCAACCATGGGTGAAAAAGTCCAGTTCAACCCGTCTGCACTGGCTTCAGTGGCTGCTATCCTTGCGCTGCGCTCAATCAGCTTCATATTCCAGGTACATGACAATCCCAGCGGGATGGGGAACATTGTTTTATATCCGTGTATCACATCCATTCCGAAGAGGATAGGAATTTTTAAACGGGTTTGAGAAACTGCAATTTCCTGCGCCTTACGGATACGTGCAGGCGAAGACATGCTGAATATTCCTCCTACATTACCCGCTTTTATCTTTGCTTCCACATCCGAACTTACCACAGAACCTGTGGTAGCTTCTCCGCCGGTAAGTAAATTCAGTTGACCAATTTTTTCATCTATGGTCATTTTGTTCAGTAGGCCGGTGACAAACTTATCCATTTTTGTATCAGGCAATACCGGTTTTATCTGCGCACTTACGGTAATGTATAAGCTGATCAGCGAAACTGTTATAAGTGATTTCATATACTATGTTTAAAGTTTTTCAGCATTACTTCAGATAAGGTTCCAGCGCCTGCTGCCATATTTTGTATCCGTCTTTATTCATGTGCAGCATATCCTGCACAAATAATTCTTTTCTGGGTTTACCTTCTGCATCAAGCATTAAAGGATATATGTTTATAAATGCAGTTCTTTTTTTGGTGCTGAGAAAGTTTTGGATATTGCTGTTAGCAGTCTGCATGGTTGGGAAAAATTTTTCCCTGCTGGGGCTGGGCTTCATTGCGATATATACAATAGGAATTTTGGGGTACCTGTTTCTTATGATATCGAAAAGGGTGATGAACCGGTTTGTTACTGTCTCCGCTGTAATGGTATCCGAAGAAGCTACATCGTTTTCCCCGCAATAAATAACTATCTCTTTTGGCTGATAAGGAAAAATAATATCATCAGCATACCTAATAAGATCGGGCAGGGTAGAACCACCAAATCCCCGGTTGAGAATATGGTGTCCGGGAAAATATTCCTGCACATCCGTCCATTTGGTAAATGAAGAACTCCCGATGAATAGTATCATTTTTTTCTTAGGGAAATGCAGGCTATCCTGTTTCTTAAACTTTTGGATATCGCTATAAAACGGTGGATGCTGTGCAAATGCAGTTACAACAAAACCTAATAATAATCCAATGAGCAATATTTTTTTCATGAAGTATTTTTTATAAAAGAATAAAGTGAATTAATCAGTGGTATTAGTTTTTTTAATTTAACATGTTGCTTAAGCAATGCTGCATCTCATCACTTACAATGTAAAAGCGGATAATGAAATTTCCCGGAAAACCTGCCATTGTCTATTCTGTGAAAATCTGTGTAATCCTTGAGAAACTATTTTTATCTGTGAAACCCCTATTTATATCAGCAAGTTAGCCTAAATACCCGTTTTATTATACCCCCGCTATTCTCGTTTTATATTCCGCAAGAGCTTCATCAAGTCGTTGTTTAGCGGTATTGTCGCCGGGCACATTGTGTGAAGGATGGATAAACAGTTTAACTCCCCTGTCGGCAAGTATCTCAGCAATGGTAGTCACTGTCATCCACACGCAGGTTACAAAACCCATGGTAGACAAGGGTCCGATTTTATCCTGGTGGTTTTTCAGATCAACTGCTGCATCCTGAATGGGTACGCAGGTATCTACTACTACATCAGCAAGGTCAAAAATAGTTTTACCCGAGGAGTGACGTGTTGTTTTTCCTTTAGCTTCGGCGGCAGATCCAAACACCACTACTTTCATCCCTTTATTTCTGGCTTCAATGGCGATATCAATATTTACATTGTTGATACCGGAATGAGAAAACAGCCACATAACATCGCGGGTATCAAAGTTGTATCCTTTCATAATTTCTTTTCCGTATCCTTCCACTCTTTCGAGAAAAACAAACTGGTGCACACCCATTTCACCCACAATGCGGGTAAAGAAAGTAAGCGGCAGCTCGCACATGGGATGAAATCCTACAAAACCTCCGATACGCGGATACATTTCTTCTATGGGCAAGGTAGCATGCCCGCAACCAAATGTATGTACCCATCTCTTCTGTTCTATTGCACCTGCCATTAGTTCTGCAGCTTTCTGAATATTTTCCATCTGTGTGTCTTCAATTTTCTGCATGATGTCTCTTGCTTTACCCAGCCATTGTTTTGCTAATTGCATATTTGTATGTTTTAATGTGTGTGTATTTTATGTTTGTTTAAGAATACTTTTTTCTTTATTTAATTTCTGTAAAATTACATAACACAATAACGACATAATTACCGATTCTATCAGTATCACCGGTGCCACAGAGTGTATTCCATAATATTTGGCTATCACACCCATAATGTAATTGATGAGCATATTGCCAAGTAGCGCAATAGTAAGAATAAAACTGAAGGCAGTAGCAGAAATATCTGCATGACGTGTGCCCACAATACTGTACATCATCGGGAAGCCTGCTGCCATACCTGCCCCAAGCGTTACAAGTGCAATCAGTACATAAGTGAATGTTTTCCCGGCAAGTAACAGCACACTGCCGGAGAGCAGCATCAACATTGAAACCAGCAGCATAGTGCGGTCTGATTGTTTACGAAAAACACTTCCGGTAAGCAGCCGCATCGCGGCCATACCTATTATATTGGCAGTTAGCGCATATAAGGCTTTGTCTGCCGCTATCCTTAGGTTTTCCTGCATATATGTGGTTATCCAGTTGTGTACTATTGCTTCGAGGCTGCTTTGAAAAAACAGGAAAAAAGCAATCAGCAGCAAAACTTTATTCTTAAACAAATGGAAAATATGAAGCGCATCAAGGTTGTTGACATTTTTACCTTGCGGAAATTGAAGTAGCAATGCGGAAATGGCTATCAGTAGTGCGAGGCATGCAGTAGTATATAGTATTATTTCAAAATCAATTTTATTTTTTAAAAAACCAAGTATCAGAGGTATTCCAAGTGCACCAATAGCAAAGAATACCCCCAGCAAACTAAGGTTGGCACCTTTATTTTTTTTGCTGATATCGGAAACAAGCGCATTGGTGGCGCCATTTACACAACCCCCGCCAAAGCCAAAACCGAATATGCAGCATTGCAGTAATGTGATGGATTTTAGATATGCGATACCTGCCAGTCCGAGTGCAATGAGCAGACAATTTGCAGCAAGTAAATAACGATAGCCATACCTGTCGCAGAAGTATCCAAATAATAGGGAACCCGCTAAAATGCCAAAGGGAAGAATTGCAAATAAAGCGCCGGCGGCAACATCATTCAATCCGAATTTTATTTTCAGGTCCGGTAATACCGATCCGAGTGTGATGAGTGTTATACCAAACAACAGCATCCCTGCTCCGGCAATGATAAAATTTGCAGTACGGTTATACATATTGATGGTCTGGTAATTGAAATGCAATACAGGCTGCACCAAATATGCCTGCCTGTCTCCTTAATGCAGAAACTTCCACTATACAGTGTTTTGCACTTTTGGGCTGCGCCCAAAGGGTTATTACCTTTTTAATTTGAGGCAAAAATTGCGCAGCAGGACCAAATACACCACCGCCGAAAATCACTTTGTCGGGATTGAAAATGCTGATAAGATTAGCAGCAGCTAATCCCCAAAGTTCAATACATTCCTGAACTACCTGTTGTGCCAGTTCGTCATTTGTATATGCTTCAATAATATCACGGGCAGAAAGAGGCTGTTTATTTTTTAGGCAACCTTTGTATTGAGGTTGCGTGGTCATTAGATTTTTAGCAAGTAAAACCATCCCTCTTCCTGAAGCATAATGTTCAAATGCACAAATTTTTTCAGTACTGTTTATTATACCAGGTGCGGGAAGTGCCATCCATCCCACTGAGCCCGCAATATCATTTGAACCCGTCAGCACCTTGTTATTGACCATTATACCGGCACCTATACCTGTTCCCACCGCTATAAAAATGACATTGCTGCATTCCTGTGCATAACCTTTCCATTTTTCTCCGATGATATAACAGGTGCGGTCGTTGCTGATAATCACCGGTATTTTGCCAATTGCAGATTCAATTTCTTTTTGCAGGGGATAATCATCCCAGCCTTTAATGTTTGGAGCCCATACCGTTCCTTTCTCCGGCCATACTATACCCGGGATGGCTATACTGACAGCGTTTACTGTAATATTGTTTTGAGCACATTGATGAAGTATCCGGAGTATCTCACTGATAATGGTACTGTTTACTTCTGTTCCTTCCGAATGAGTAAATATTTTTTCTGTTTGCAGCGATAATGTACCTGTATGATCAACCAGTCCAAATGCGGCTTTAGTTCCCCCAATGTCAATAGCAAGTACGTACATCGGGTTTTATTTTTTTATATCCAGTTTTTGTGCATTCTTTTGTGCCAGCAGGGCTAGTTCAGTAGCAAGGAAGCAATGTTCCTGTGTCATGGCAGTTTCGGTACGGTTGATGATATCGTTTACAAATAGTTCTCCAAAGGGTAGGGTTATGTTGTTACAATCCATGTATTTTGTTTCTTTCTGGTTTACCAGGTAGAGGTGGTTACCCCCCTTGTGGTTACTGGCAATATCAATATTCTTGCGTATTTCGATATAACCATCTGTGCCAAGTATAGTAAGCCTGCCGTCTCCCCAGGTATTTAATGCCTCCGGAGTAAACCAGTCCACACGAATATAACCTGTGCCCTGGTTTCCCTTTATGGTTGCATCACCAAAATCTTCGAAAGCGGGATATTGCGGATAATGCACGTTGCCCGTTTGTGAACAAACAATTTCAGCCATTGAGGAACCTGTAAAAAAAAGAAACTGGTCGAATTGATGTGAACCAATATCAGTAATAATGCCGCCATAATATTTTTTATCGAAAAACCACTCAGGTCTTGATGCCGGGTTCATACGGTGTGGCCCTAATCCAATAGTTTGAACAACATTGCCTATTGCGCCAGCTTTTACGAGTTCGCCCGCTTTTATAGTGGCTTTGTTTTCGAGCCGCTCACTATACATGATAATATACTTACGATTGGTTTCTTTTTGTACGCGGCGAACATCTGCCAGTTGTTCCAAAGTAATAATACCCGGCTTGTCAACCAGGTAGTCTTTGCCGTGTTTCATCACTTCAATACCAAGTGGTGCCCGCTCTAAGGGAATGCCCGAACTGAGCACCAGTTGTATGGAATTGTCCTCAAGTATTGTTTTTTGATTGGGTGCAGGTTTGGCATTGGGATATTTTTTTGCAAAATCAGCAGCAAGATCAGCTTCTTTGGCATAAAAGGAAATGAGTTGCCCCCCGCCCCGTGTTACTGCATCTACCATTCCGTAGATATGGGGATGATTGATATTAATTACTGAAAACCTGATTTTCGGTGCAGTTGGTATGGAAGCAAAAGCAGTTTGGGATAATGAAGAAAGAATAGAGATGCTGGCTGCCGCACCGGCACTGTTTTTAATAAATCTCCTGCGGTTTGGTGAAAAATCATGCATAACGTATATTTTATGACAAGCAGTGAAGATTAAATATAACTTATTAATGGGTACAGCCCATTTTTAATGACAGATAAATTTTTGTTTAGTATCCACTCTGTTATTTATATATCGTTATACTTTAAGGAAAGTATTGACAGGCGACAATAAAATCCGCATGCCTTATCTTTGGTCATTTAAATGACAATACATGCTTAAAGTTGGCATTTTTGGAACAGGTCACCTCGGCAAATTCCATATCAATAACTGGCAGAAAATCAGCAACGCAACACTGGTTGGGTTTTATGACCCGGATGATAATACTGCAGCGGAAGTAATGAAGCAATACGGTCTCAAAAGGTTTGACGATCAGGAAACGCTTTTAGATGTCTGTGATGCGGTTGATATCATTGCTCCTACCACCTATCATTTCGATATTTGTGAAAAGGCAATTCGCAAAAGCAAACATGTATTTGTAGAAAAACCACTTGCAGATACAATGGACCAGGCACATAAAATTGTGAAGCTGGCTAAGGAAGCCAACGTAAAAGTGCAGGTTGGGCATGTGGAGCGTTTCAATCCAGCTTATCTGGCACTCAAAGGATATAAGCTGGCTCCTATGTTTATAGAAGTGCACAGGCTTGCACAATTTAATCCCCGTGGTACCGAAGTAAGTGTAATACTCGATTTAATGATTCATGATATAGATATTGTATTGAGTATTGTGAAGAGTGGTGTTAAAAGTATATCGGCAAGCGGAGTAGTGGTAATGACGGAAACACCCGATATTGCCAACGTGCGAATTGAATTTGATAACGGCTGTGTGGCAAATCTTACTTCATCAAGGATTTCGATGAAAAAGATGCGTAAGATGCGCTTGTTTCAAAAGGATGCCTATATTGGTATTGACTTCCTCGAAAAGAAAACAGAAATCATAAAGTTGCGGGAAGATTCAGATAAAGATGCTTTTACATTTGATATAGAAACACCTACTGGTACAAAAGTAATTGCGATTGCAAATCCGCCGGTGCCAGACACCAATGCTATTTTGATGGAACTTGAAGCTTTTGTAAATGCGGTAACAGCCAACACCCCCGCACCGGTGTCGGAAGTAGATGGATTAATGGCAATGGATGTAGCTCACCAGATATTGCAAAAAATCCAATCGGCCAATTACGTTGTAAAATAACGATGTTGAGTCTGTCAATGCCATGAAGAACCATCAAAAAATATCCTTAACCTGGTATGTGATCAGCGATTATATAGCCTGTGTGTTTGCGTGGGTCATTGCTTTTTTTATTCGTAAGCATCTCACCGGTTTACAAATGAATATAACGGGTGAGCTTTCCGCTAATAGTTTGCTTCAGGTCAGTATTTTTCTAATTCCTGCCGGTTGGCTGATGTTGTTCCTTTTGGCAGGCAGTTATCATCGCCCGGTATATGTCAGGTCCCGGCTTTCTGAATTTACCTCTACGTTCATCTGTACCCTGCTTGGCTGCCTGGTGCTTTTCTTTATACTCGTGCTTGACGACAAGCAGGTAAATTATCCCTATTATTATAAAGCATTCTTTACCCTTTTTTTGTGCCACCTGATATTGATCTGGATGGGACGTTCCATCATATTGCGGATAGCACGCAGGCAACTGGAGACAAAAAAAGTTTGGTTTAATACGGTGATTATCGGTAACAATACTATGGCCATGCAGGTGTATCACGATATCAGGAAAAACCAGGACATACTGGGCTACAGGTTCACCGGGTTTATTGATACGGCCCATTCGCAAAATGGCTTAAAAAAGTATATGCCCTGGCTCGGTGGTACAGAGAAGCTGGAAGAAATACTTGAAGAGAGTAAGGCCGACCAGGTGATTATTGCAATGGAAGGTTCACCTGCCGGTGAAATAACTGAAATTGTAAACCGCCTGAGTGAGAAAGATATTGAAATTAAGATGGCGCCGAGTCATCTGGATATATTGGCAGGATCGGTAAGGACTCAGAATGTGCTTGACGCACCGTTGATTGATTTAAAAAAAGGACTGATACCGGAATGGCAGCAGCATTTAAAAAGACTAACAGATATATTGTTTTCTGTTTTCGGACTGATATTGCTATCGCCGCTTATGTTGTATGCGGCATTACGTGTAAAATTATCATCAAAAGGCCCGGTGTTTTATGCACAGGAACGAGTGGGATATAAAGGCAAACTGTTTACCATGTATAAATTCCGTTCCATGTATGCCGATGCTGAAGAAAGTGGTCCGGCACTTTCTTCGAATGAAGACCGGCGAATTACTCCCTGGGGTAAAACTATGCGTAAATGGCGCATAGATGAATTGCCACAATTTTGGAACGTAATAAAAGATGAAATGAGCCTGGTGGGGCCAAGACCGGAGCGTCGGTTTTATATTGATAAAATAAATAAACAAACTCCATATTACCGATACCTCCTGAAAGTAAAGCCGGGGATTACGAGCATGGGTATGGTAAAATTTGGCTATGCCGAAAATGTGGAGGAGATGATAGAACGCATGCAGTATGACCTGGTATATATTGAAAATGTATCGCTTGGTCTCGACTTTAATATCATGTTGCATACTTTAAAAACAATATTGAAAGGTAAAGGGAAATAAGGAGATATTAGTCTTGAACTAAAAAATGTGAGCAGGTTGAAGGATTTTAAACAACAAACCCAAAACTAAAAACTAAAAACCCTCTCATAACGCTGCCGGTTTTTCGTTTACTTTTGGGCTGAACTTTTTTTATTACTTGAAATACCTGGTATCCATACTTTTTTTTTACTCCTGTTTGTCGGCGACCCATGCCCAGCACGCATACTGGCAGCAACAGGTCAACTATTCTATTACCGCTACGCTCAACGATTCTGATCATGTAGTGGATGGGTTTATTAAAATCCGGTACTCTAATAAATCGCCCGATACACTGACATATATTTGGTTTCATCTGTGGCCTAATGCTTATAAGAATGACCGGACAGCATTTAGTGAGCAGCAATTGGAAAATGGGAATTCCGATTTTTATTTTTCCACCCCTGAACAAAAAGGGTATATCAATCAACTTGATTTCAGGGTAAATGACATTCATGCGGTTTTGGAAAACCACCCGCAGTTTATTGATGTTATTAAACTATTGTTGCCACAACCATTATGTCCCGGTACATCAGTACTGATAACAACTCCCTTTCATTTACAATTGCCAAAAAATTTTTCGCGAAGCGGCCATATAGGCCAATCCTATCAGCTCACTCAATGGTATCCCAAGCCGGCAGTATATGACAATAAAGGCTGGCATCCTATGCCCTACCTGGGGCAGGGAGAGTTTTACAGTGAGTTTGGAAATTATGATGTCACGATTTCTTTACCTAAAAATTATGTTGTTGCTTCAACAGGAGTATTGCAAAATAAGGAAGAAATAGAGTGGTTGAAATCAAGAAATACATTTTCGTGGAAAGAAAGAAAGTACAGGAAGAAAGTAAAAAAAGGTACTTATAAAATAGTAAAAGAGCTTTTTCCGCCATCTTCTGCCGAATATAAAACTTTACATTATAAGCAGGATAGTGTTATAGATTTTGCCTGGTTTGCCGATAAACGTTTTGTAGTAAATTATGATACCTGCCTGCTGTCATCTGGTAATACGGTAGATGTGTATTCGTTTTATACAACCAAATCAAAGCAAATATGGGGTAACAGCTTGCAGGAGGTTAAAAGATCTTTGCGTAGTTATTCAGGCGCTATAGGCGGATATCCTTTTCTAAATGCTTCAATAGTTGAAATTGATACTAAGGATTTTGGGGGCATGGAATATCCTGCGGTGGCTGCTATTTCTGCACAAAATAAACAACAACTCAACGAAGTTATTTCACATGAAGTGGGTCACAACTGGTTCTATGGTGTTTTTGCAAGTAATGAACGAGACCATCCCTGGATGGATGAGGGTATGAATACTTATTATGATTACCGGTTTGGTGATCTGTCAAAAATTTTTTCCACTCAGAAAATAATGAAACTGGGTTTTGAATCTTTTGCCGCTGTCAAAAAAGATCAGCCTATTGAATTGCCGGCACAGCAATACAGTTGGCTCAATTATGGATTGTCGGTGTACTATAAAACTGCTGAGTGGATGAAGTTACTGGAAACCAAAATGGGAAAAGAAAATTTTGATGCGTTGATGAAGGATTATTACCGGCAATGGAAATTTAAACATCCCTATCCTGAAGACTTTAAAACTATAGTAAAACAGCATGCTGCATTTGATACAGACAGTATCTTTCGTTTGCTTCATACGAAAGGCAGTTTAATCTCCGATACGAAAAGATCGTTTAAAATTGCATTTATCGGGAAACCAGATGCGGATAAAAAATATAATTATCTCAGTCTTGCCCCGGCTATCGGATTCAATACGTATGATAAATTTATGATCGGCGGACTTATACATAACTATACACTCCCGTTCAGAAAGCTGCAGTTTATAGTGGCACCAGTATATGCTACAGGCAGCAAACAAATGAATGGCATAGGACGTGCTACCTATAGTTGGTATCCGGATAATATTTTTGAAAAAATAGAAGCGGGTATAAGTGGCGAGAAGTTTTCAATGAATGCATATACTGATTCAAGCGGCAAAACCACTTACCTGCAGTTTTCCAAACTTGCCCCGTATATCCGATTTGTATTTGGTAATACAGATATACGCAGCCGGCTGACGAGATTTGTACAGTTTAAAATATATAATATCAATAATGAGCAACTGAATTTTTATTGGGACTCAGCCGGTATGAAAAACAGGTATAATGTACACAAAAAGGGAATCACGCTTGGTCAGTTGAGATATGTTGCCGGTAACAGTCGGGTTTTATATCCTTATCGCTGGGAACTAAAATTTGAGATGAGTAAAGATTTCGGACGGATTGTTCACACCGGGGATTACTTTTTTAATTTCCCGCTTAATGGCGGTGGACTGAATGTAAGATGGTTTGCCGGTAAGTTTTTTTATGTGGGAGATAAAACAAGTGCAAAGCGATTTGCTGCGGATGCCTATGCCCTGAATATGAGTACACCAAAGGGCTACGAAGATTATACGTATAGCAATTATTTTTTAGGGAGAAATGAGTTTGAGGGATTTTTTTCTCAGCAGGTAATGATGCGGGATGGGGGATTTAAAGTGAGAACGGATTTGCTGAGTAATAAAACAGGCAAAACCGATGACTGGCTTGGTGCTTTGAATTTAACGGCTTCGATTCATAAGAAAATACCGGTAAAGATATTTGCCGACTTCGGTACCTATAGCGAAGCATGGAAGACAGAAGATGCCTCGCGTATATTGTTTGATGCCGGGTTACAGGTTTCGCTATTCAGGGATATTTTCAATTTGTATATACCAGTTGTGTACAGCAAAGAGTACAGGGATTATTATCGTTCTTATCCTGGCAACAAATTCTGGCAACGGATATCATTCAGCATAGACATTCAAAATATCAGTTTTAAAAAAATCAACCCGGCACTTCCTTTCTGAGGCATAAGCTATGAATCATATCAGCTATATTGAACATGAACAAATAGATGTACAAAAATGGGATAACTGTATAGAAGAAGCTGGTAATAGTTTGATCTACGGTTACTCCTGGTGGTTAGATAGTATGTCGCCGGGCTGGCATGGACTTGTTTTAAATGATTATGAAGCCGTAATGCCGTTGACCTGGAGAAAGAAATATGGTATCTGTTATTTATACCAGCCATTCTGTACTGCCGCATTAGGGGTGTTTTTTAAAAAGCATATCAACCCTTGTATTGAAGATTTTTTCAAAGCTATTCCAACGGTGTATAAGTATTGGGACATAGATATAAATGAAAAAAATGAAATAGTTAATGGTGTACAATATTTTAAACGAACAAATCAACTGATTGATTTAAGGGATGGTTATAAAGAGATTTGTAAAAATTACAGCCGGTTGGCTGGAAGAATGATAAATAAAGCGAGAGGGCTGCATATAGATATTGTTCGGGATGAACCAGCAGGAATAATTGTAAGTTTATTTCAAAAAGAATACCGGCGGAAAATTAAGGTTTCAGATTACGAATATATCATACTTGCAAAATGTTGTGAGATGGCAAAGGATAAAGGAATGTTGAAATCATACATTGCGAAATCAGCAACGGGTATAATTTTAGCATTTTATATCGTTCTTTACGATGATCATTTCGGTTACTCCTTGCTGGGTGGAAGTACGCCCGAAGGGAAAGACATGGGGGCATTTTACCTGCTCACTGATGCAGCGATTCATGATCAATGCAACAATAATAAAATATTTCGTTTTGAAGGTTCAGACCAGGAAGGTATTGCTTTTTTTAATCGTCAGTTCGGAGCTGTACCGGTTTCGTATTTGCATATTAAGCATAACAGGTTGCCGTCCCTGTTGAAGTTTTTGAAATGATAACTGATTGATGGAACATTTAATACAACTATCGTACAAGAAGTAGTTCAGCCAGCGTAATATCTGCCGGCACCGTTATTTTTATATTTTCTTTCTCACCTTCAATTAAAAAAATTTCGTTCCCTGTTGCTTCCACTACAGTAGCTTCATCGGTAAATGCTGTATTGTATTCCTGCTCAAAAGCGGGCAGGATAATTTCACTTCGGAAGGTTTGAGGTGTTTGTATAGCTTTCAGTAAATTTCGGTCTATTACTCTTGTTGTGCTCCCTTCAATAATGCGTATACTGTCGGCTATAGAAACAGCGGGTATGGCAGTTCCTTTTTCTATTGCCTGTTCATAACAACGTTTAATTAGCGATTCTGATACCATGCATCTTACGGCATCATGTACAAAAACAATACTGTTGTCCTTAACCTGCTTTAAACCGTTTTTCACAGAATGAAATCTTGTTTCTCCACCGGCAACAATAGTTATATCGGGGATTCCTTGCAGCGTTTGAATAATCAATTTACCCTGATCAATAAAAGAAGGATGTAAAACCAGTATTATCCGTATATCCGGAAAGGTATTAATAAATTTATTGATGCTGTGAACAAGTATAGGTTTGCCGCCAATAGACAAAAATTGTTTGGGTATGGCAGTTGCCATTCTTGAGCCTGTACCCCCTGCCACTATTACGGCAAATTTTTTCATCTTCTTTTTTTCGCAAATTACTTATTAGCAACGAATCTGTTCAACATTGCGTTAGTTAAACCCTTACATTTGCGCAAATTTGTACCCGGCCTTTCCTATAAATAAACATTCGCAAAACTAAATATTGCTTTAAGCTGCAAGTTTTGGCATTTGCGTATTGTTTCTGCTATTAGAATTTAATTCCAAAAGGGGAAATGAAAACAATTAGTAAAATTGTAAACAAAAACCAACAGAAATACATCTTATAACCAAAAATTACTTCAATGAAAAAAAAGCTGCTTACAATGCATATTCAGTATGCATGGTACATGATTGTGCCACTATTATTATTTTCTTTATTTATTCATGGGCAGGATAATAATGTATCCATTAAAGGTTCAGTAGCAGATGAGAAGGGGGCACCGCTTACCGGTGTAAGTGTTATTGCTTTGAATAGTACTACCAATACTTCTTCCGGTACTCAAACAGATGATAAAGGTATATTCAGTTTTTCACTTCCTGCAGGCAATTATAGCTTTTCATTCAGCTTTGTGGGGTATCAGACGAAATCATTAAGTGGCTACAACCTAAAACGCGGGACAACAACAAACCTTAATGTTGTTTTATCAGATTCTACCCAATCACTGGAACAGGTTACAATAATTGGTTATGGCAGTCAGCGTAAACGTGATGTAACTACTGCTGTGGTGGGTATCAGGTCAAAAGATATGGAAAATCAGCCTGTTAATAATGTTGCAGAAGCTATGGTTGGAAAAATGACGGGAGTACAGGTGGCTCAGGGAACCGGCCAGCCGGGGGCGCCATTATCTATAAAAGTAAGAGGTGTCGGCACTATAACTGCTGGCACTGAACCCCTGTATGTAGTTGATGGATTTCCATTGACTGACAATAATCTTAATTCTCTGAGTACTTATGATATTGAGTCTGTTGAGGTTCTAAAAGATGCTTCTTCAGCGGCTATTTACGGATCACGAGGCTCTAACGGTGTGGTATTGATCTCTACCAAACAAGGCCGCCGGGGCAAAATGCAGATCAGTGTAAATAGTTATATCGGTCAG
The DNA here is from genome assembly GCA_018268105.1 of Bacteroidota bacterium. Taxonomy (GTDB): domain Bacteria; phylum Bacteroidota; class Bacteroidia; order Chitinophagales; family Chitinophagaceae; genus Agriterribacter. The sequence goes on from JAFDXG010000038.1 coordinate 67,848, forward strand.
CAGCAGGTTGCTCATAAAATTAAAATGCTGGATGCATATCAGTATGCAGACATAGTGCGTGATGCACGCAATAATAGTTACTCCGATCAGATGATATCAAATAATTTAAAAAGAGCTTCGCAAGGGCTGCCTGCAATTGCATACAGCATAGCTGATGATAATGCCACCCGCCTGCTGAATACCGGTAAAAATCAGAATACGATTATACCAGTTGAAGTGATGCCCTACCTTGAAGGTAAAACAGGGCTTACCAATACAGACTGGCAGGATGAAATTTTCAGAAATGCTAAAATCCAAAATCATGTTATTTCCGCTTCAGGAGGCTCTGAACATTTCAGATACTATACTTCCGTTGATTATTTAGACCAGGATGGTATTATTATTAACAGCGGATTTAAACGATATGGTTTCAGAACAAATCTTGAAGCAAACAGAGGTATTTTTAAGTTTGGTATGAATCTCAATCCATCGTTAATACAGGAGAAAAGAGTGAATAGCGATGGTACATATGCTGCTAATGGAGGCGGAGTTGTGTCTTCTGCACTACATTATTCTCCCATATGGCCAGTGTTTAATCCTGATGGCACTTATAATTTTTCTGAGAACTCATGGAGCAGCGATACTAAAACTATAATGCCGGATGGTTCTGTAGTAAATGGTAATGCACAAACGCAGGCATGGAACCCGGTTGCTTTAGCAATGTTGCAAAAAAATGATGTAATTTCTACCCGCTTGTTGGGCAATGTTTATGTAGAAGCTGCAATTACAGGAGACTTGAAATATAAAATTCTCTTTGGATACGATTACTATAACATGAGGCAGGATAAGTTCAGACCATCTACATTCCCTGCATCTAACACAGCAGGCAATCCCGAAACAGAAGCCACAGCTACATCCCAGACAGCATCTGATTTTAACTGGTTGTTAGAGCAAACAGTGAACTATAATAAAATATTCGGTAAACATTCACTGAATGTGTTAGCAGGATGGTCTTTGCAAAAAGATGACCTGAGAGGGAATTATGCGTATGCCAGTGGCTTTATCAGTAACCAGATTACTACTTTGAGTGCCGGAAGGGTAACAGATGGCACTTCCGAACAGTCGCAGTGGTCGCTGGCTTCAGGAATTGCGAGGATACAATATAATTATATGGGTAAATACCTGCTTACTGCCTCGGTGCGGGCAGATGGTTCCTCAAAGTTTGGTATAAATAAAAGGTGGGGAAGTTTTCCTTCAGCATCAATAGGGTGGAGAGTATCGGATGAAAGTTTTATGGATGCTGTTTCATTTATATCCGATTTAAAACTAAGAGCGAGTTATGGGTTAACGGGTAATTTTAAAATTCCAAACTACGGCGCATTAGGGCAAATGAGTTATTTCGCTTATGTGTATGGTAATAGTGTTGTAAACGGAGCTGCTCCTATAAGCAGACCGAATCCTAACCTGAGCTGGGAAAAAACAACCCAAACTAATTTCGGATTAGATGCGGGGTTCTGGTCAAACAAACTGACGCTATCCCTGGATTATTATAATAGTAATACCAAAGATCTTTTGCTCAATGTACCTGTTCCCCTTTCTACCGGTTTTAGCAGTGAGCTGATCAATATTGGAAAAGTAAACAACAGAGGTTTCGAAGTTAATGTGGGAACCAACAACAGGTTTGGAAGCCTGGTGTGGAATGCATCAATTAATTTTTCTACTAATAAAAATAAAGTAGTAGAGTTAGGTCCCGGCAATGCTGATATTATCAATACCGGTTCTGTCGCCAACGCTTATTTCATTACAAAAGTAGGAGAGCCTATTGGCTCCTATTTTTTGCCAAAAGAAATAGGCGTATTTGCAACGCAGGCAGAGGTAAATGCTTATCCGCATTTTATTGATGCTGCCAGCAACTTTGACCTTGCCACCACCAAACCGGGAGATTTTAAATTTTGGGATGCTGACGGAGACGGGAAAATCAATCTTACCAAGGACCGGGTAATAATTGGAAGTTATCAGCCTAAATATACTTTTGGTTTTGCTACTGGTTTTCAATGGAAAGGTTTTGATTTGGCTGTTGCCCTGCAGGGGGTGAGTGGAAACAAGATATTGAATCTCGGACGCCGCTATTTTTACAATCATGAAGGGAATATGAATAATTATGCAGGAGCTTTAAACAGGTGGAAATCTGAATCGGAGCCTGGCAGTGGTCAAAATGTGAGAGCAAACCGAGTAGGTAAGGGACAAAATGGAATTACCTCTTCATGGCATGTGGAAGATGGAAGCTACCTCAGAATACGAAATATCACATTGGGGTATACCCTGCCTTCGTTAACCACAAACCAGTGGGGTATTACAAAAGCACGCTTATATATAAGTCTGCAAAATATGTTCACTTTTACAAAATATGAAGGCTATAATCCAGAGGTCTCTAATAGAAATGTGAGTACTACTAATGGTGAGGATTATGGTGTTTACCCAACTGCAAAAACAGTTTCTGTTGGAATTAATTTAACTTTCTAAAATCATTACCATGAAAAAAATATTAACTGTAATGTTATTGTTAACCGTGATTACGGTATACAACAGTTCCTGCAAAAAATTCCTTGATCTGAAACCAATTGATTCACCAACCGAATCTACTTTTTATGTTGATGAAAAAGGGTTGCAGGGAGGTTTGGTAAGTGCGTATGATGCCCTCCAAAGTACAGCCATGTATGGTCAGAATTTTATAGCATTAATGGAAATTCGCGGAGATAATGCAATGGATAATGACCAGGGTGCAAGCGGTGGCGTTCGTTACCAGATAGAGTCATTTTCTGAGCGACCTGATAATACAATAGTAACAGACTCCTGGCTGGGATGCTTCAGGGCAATTTTCAGAAGCAATATGGTTATAAGCAGGGCCTCAGATATAGTGATGGATGAAACCCGGAAGAAACAAATAGTAGCACAGGCAAAATTTTTAAGAGCGCTAAATTATTTTAATACTACCCGTTTGTGGGGCAAACTTCCGTTAATTACCTCGCCCCAAACCACAGAGGAAGCCAGGAATAACCGGCGTGCAGATGAAAGCGCTGTATATGCCCAGATAGAAAACGATTTGAAAACAGCAATTACTGATCTGCCTGAAACATGGCCGGCAAATAAAAAAGGAAGTGCTACTACTTTAGCTGCACAGGCATTACTGGCTAAAGTGTACCTGTATCAAAAAAAGTACAATGATGTTGTCGCTTTACTTGGACCTTTGGTTGGCAAAATAAAAAATGGAGCTACAGTATCTCTTGTACCACAGCCGCAAACTTTCCCTAATGGGTTGAAAACAAGTAAGGATATTTTATTTTCAGTGCAATTTCTTTTAGGTGGTGTAGGAGAGTCAGTGCTTCAAAATAACCGATATCGCAATTCGGGTGATAATAATGCTATTACTCTCCCACAATCCTTATTTGAAAGCAACGACAACAGGAAAGCGTTGGTAGCGCCTACAGGTAACGGACAGCGCCCTGGCAAATTTGACGGACCCGCTGTAAATGAGGAAACCAGCATGGATATGCCAGTACTTCGTTGTGCTGAAGTGATGCTAATATATGCGGAAGCATTGAATGAAGTGGGCTATCCGGACAACGATGCCTTAAATGCACTTAATGCGGTAAGACTTAATGCGGGTATTGCTGCTTTGAATTTTACAGACCTGGCTTCCAAAGCTGCATTTACCACAGAAGTATATAAACAGCGCAGACTTGAATTGGCATTAGAACTGGATCGCTGGTTTGATATCGTGAGAACCGGACAAATGCCTGTAATTTATCCTCTGGTTGATGCTTACCGAAAAGTATATCCCATACCTCAAACTGAAATTCAGAATATTAGCGACCAGTCTGGCTGGCAAAATGAAGGGTACCAATGATACGTCAATAAAATTGGGACTGTTCATTTTTTGAAACGTGAGATGTGAAAAAAATTTTCACATCTCACGTTTAGCGTAAAAGCAGACAGATGAAAATGAGGGGGAGTACTTTTTCGAAGATCATTTGAATAGATCATCAATGAATGTTTTCTCCAGGATACTTCTTTCTGAGACTACACCATTTTGTTTCCATTTGATAAGCCTTATTTCTCCTTTTTCTATTTCTATTCCCGTTATGTCGCCATCGCTAAAGCAGCAGCATCCCGAATTAAAATAACTGGGTTTTAAGTGTAGATAATCTTCAGACACATGACGGTATTCCTGCCGGCGGAAAGCAATTTCATCCTGCAAACGCGTAATAGCTAATGTGTCATTTTCCCTTCGGGCAATCAACAGTTGTTTATATAATCGTTCAAGATGGGTCAATGACTCAAAAACAGGCTGGTGAGTATGGCCGGTTACCAGCAAAAGATTTTCCTGTTTGGAACTCCATTCGTACATGAACTGGTTATGTTCTGTTTTAAGGATATCATTGAAAGCCGGTGTATTGATATTTAGCTCGAGATAAGCCTGTAACGGAGCCCATATTTTAGCTACGAACCATGCACTGAATTTATTTCCATCGCTTTGCCCGTCACCCTGGTGTCCGTGGGTGAGGAATATATTAATTGTTGTACCGTTTGTGGTATGTTTCAAAATAACACCTTCGTAAATTTTTATATGCTGTCCGTAGGTATTTATAAGTTGTAATCCGGCAAAGGGGTCATTATTCCAGAATATATCATGATTGCCAAATACTTTTATTAATGCATTTCGGTGCAAAAATTTCTTTTCAGCGTCAAATGACGGATGATTATGTTTTTGAACGGTAAACATATTAAACTTCCACAATTCTTCACTATCGCCCAATACAATCAACGTGTAACCCTCCCTGTTATAGTAATCCAAAGCAGCGAGATAATTGTTTTCGGCAGGTGCAAAGTCGTCGGAAAGCTTTTTATTTCCTTTATGTAAATCCGAAAAAATGATAATTTTTTGAGGGACATTATCTATGTCAATCAGCAATCCCTTTTTCCCGGGTTTGGATTGTATATGCTGATAAAGTTTTGAGAGCGCCTCATGCACCCGCTGCTTATTAGGTTTGGAAGAAAACTTAGTAGCCATCTTCAAAACCGGACCGGAGAGTAAGCGTTGAAAAAATTTTCGTATGCTCATATAAAAAAGCAATACTACAAATTTTAACTGACCTCAAAGAGTTCTTCCCACCGGGTGGTAAAACGATGGCTTCGCAACTCCTGCCTCATCTTCCAGTTTCGGGTAGTACCAGAGGCTGCAAATTTCAATATATCATTGCGCATACTAAAGTTGATATTGTCCATCATATCCATTAAAAAACGTCCATTGTTTTTTGATTCCGGAACAAATAAATTACCCTGTATACATTCGTCAGCCTCCAGTCCACTTAGCATTACACCGGCCTTTTTGTAAGATTTTCCTTCTTCGAATAACTTTTCAGCCAGTTGCAATGCCGGCTTCATCAGTTCATTAGTTACCGATGTTGCCCGGGGCAAGGTGGTTCGCATACTGATAATAGGGTCATGATGAAAATCAAGGGTATGATTTTCTTCCTTAGGTACCATAAAAATGCTGATGGTTCTGGCTGAGTATCGTTGCCTGCGCAATTTTTGTGCGGCAAGCGAAGTGTAGGTGGCAATCGCTTCTCTTACAGACTGGATATCATTTACCGGTGTACCAAACATACGTGTGGATGAAATCATTTTTTTTGTATCTAATTGTTTTTGCATTTCAATACAGGATTCACCACGAAGTTCTTTTATTAATCTCACCCCGGTAACACCTCCCATTTGCTTATTTGCCCACTGTTCTGGCATATTTCTCAGATCCCATCCACTGGTGATACCCATATTGATCAGCTTATCCGTATAGGCCTTTCCAACTCCCCACAGATGATTCACCCGTATAGATTGCAATGCCCGGCGTTGTTCATCCGGTGTAATCAAAGTAGTTACACATTGACTTACAAGTTTGTTTTTCTTTGCAATATAATTAGCTGCTTTAGCCAGTGTCTTAGTGGGGGCAATGCCTACAGATACAGATATTCCTGTCCACTGTTCTACTGTATAGCGAATAAAAAATCCATAGTTTGTCGCTTCATCTGCTGTCATATCGGGCAAAATAATAAAGGACTCATCCACTGAATATACTTCTACATTATTCTTTCCGGCAATAATGCGCAATGTTTCCATTACACGCCAGCTCAAATCACCATACAAAGTATAGTTGGAAGAAAATACAGAAACATTATGTTTTATGATTAAATTTTTCGCCTGGAAATAGGGAATAGCCATGTCAATTCCAACCTGTTTGGCCTCATCACTGCGCGAAACAATACAACCATCATTATTGCTCAGCACCACAACAGGTTTACTGCGAAGATCCGGCCGGAACAACCTTTCACAGGAACAGTAAAAGCTATTACAATCCACAATAGCTTTAAGTCCTTTGTAGATATGAGATCTGCCGTTATGTTGTAGAGGATGGATATTTTCGGGTTGCTGCTGCATTGAACAAAAACAAGTTATTTGCTAAAAATAACTAAATTAATTAGTATTTTAAATTTAAAATTTCGCAGGTATATCTATTTGAAAATTATTTATAGGTAATATTTATTATTGTCTGACTAAAAACGAATCAAATTTCTCTGTAACGATTTGGTGACATGAATTATAGAGAAAAACTAATTCGTTTTCAATCAGGGGGATCATATGCCGCTGTTATGCGCACAAAATCTGTAACCCCACTAAAGGTGTCCATCATTGCATGAACTTTGATACCTCCTTTCTTTTTAACCCCATCCAGCCGGTTGCGACCCACACCCTGTAGTATATCGCTAAACAATCTTATAGTGGTACTATCAATAATTTTCAAATTCTTTATACTAAATCCATTCAGGCGGCTGATGAGATAAAAATGGTTTTATTATATGATGTAAATCGTCTGGGAAAATGGAACAACCTGACCCCTTTAATGCGTAATAAATGGATTTGCCGGACTACAATTGCAGAACAAGCTGAAACCTGGAAGGAATATATTGCCCGGCGAAAAGCAGATGTATTAGAAGGCAGGAAAAGACCCTGCTGTTGTCTGGGTTGCCCTCACCGGAGACAAAGTGAAAAAAAGTGATTTAATAATTTGAACCATTAAG
>JAFDXG010000039.1 GCA_018268105.1 Bacteroidota bacterium
CCACTTATACATGGACAGGAAACACAAGCACTGCATGGAACACTACGTCTAACTGGTCGCCATCAGGAACACCTACAACAGGCGATTTTGTACACATTTACAGTGCTACATACAATCCGCAACTTCCGGGAAATCTAACCTTAAACGGAATTTATATGCACAGCGGCACGCTTAATTTGAATGGCGATACCTTGTTGCTTAACTCCGGTACAAGCACTTTTAGCGGTGGCGCCATAAGCAATGGCATGTTGCAACTGCGCGGAACAGAAATTACATTTAACAGCACCACTTTTAATGCTCCCATTGATGCAGTAGTTGACCGTATTAACCTGAACGGATGCACGTTTAACAATTACTGTTATTTTGAAACCATTTCCAATGTACCCGGTACGGGAAGCGGTGGAGCAGTGTTTAACGACAGTGTTTACCTGTATCATAATTACACGGGGTCGGGAATTTGGGTGATGAACAACAACACCGGACACCGCTTTAACGGTAAAGTAACCATACATAACAAAGGAACAAAAGAAATCACTTTTACAGGTGCGGGCATTAATGTATTTAATGGCGATATAGTTTTAATAAACACCGGAGCGGGAGGAATTATGTTAGGTAATGATACGCTCACAGCAGGGCATACCATCAGCATTGGAAGCGGAGGTTTTTCGGCAGGCGATTTTAATGCTACTAATTTTTATCAGGATGGCAACACTGCTATAAGCCTCACCTTTACCGGAACAGCATTACCAAGTATAACAGGTGCAACATTTGGAGGAAATTTCAGCATTACTTCCAATGTGCTGTTATTTAAGAACTGTACGTTTAGCGGCACGGCATCATTTACCGCCACAGGCAGCGGCAGCAGCAGTTGGTATGGCGGCAATATATTTTATGGCAATGCCACTTTTACCAACAACGCTACTGCAGGCAACCTTCGCATTGATGCCGACACTGCCAACACCTACTATGCCGATGCCATCTTTGGCGGCTCACGCGAACTGAGGGTGTGCTATGGTGGTGACGTAAGCTCGTTTTACGGGAATATCACCACAGCAAGCAACACCACCTTTAATGCAGGCACAGGCACATTATGCCTGGCAGGAAGCAGCAACCAAACGTTAAGTTTTGGCGGCAGTAATTTTGTAAAAAATCTAATGCTGAACAAAAGTGGAGGAAGTGCATCTTTGGCAACTGCATTGGCAGTGAGCGGAACGGTAACATTTGTAAAAGGAACGCTCACCACCACAAGCAGCAACTTGTTAACAATAAATAGTGGAGGCAGTGTATCAGGCGCCAGCGACAGCAGTTTTATTGACGGACCTGTTAAGAAAATCGGTAACAGCGCATTTGTGTTTCCAACAGGAAAGGGAAACAGCTGCAGGGCTATAGAGATTAGCGCGCCAAGTAATACGACTGATGCGTTTACAGGGGAGTACTTTAATATAGGGCAGGTGTTAGGAAGTAACAAAGACACCACTATTAAACAATTGAATAACTGTGACTATTGGGCATTATCAAGAAATGTTGGCAGTTCAAACATTACTGTTACCTTATTCTGGAACAAACAAACTTGTTTGATTACAAGTTTATCCAGCATGAGAGTTTGTAACTGGAATGGTACTATCTGGAAAGACAAAGGGAATGCGGGATATACAGGAAGTGCAATGGCAGGAAGCATTACAGCCTCTTTAAACAATAATACCTATTCTTATTTTACGTTGGGAAATAACACCGTTACTTACGCAGGATTACCAGCATTTGACATAGCAAAAGGTTTTGCCTTATTATCAGGAGGAAACATTGTGCTCAACACAAGCTTATATGCTTTTGGAAAAACAGGAAGCATGGGTACAACAAGTAATTTACTGATGGCATCTGACAGCATAATTCAAAATGGGCAAAATCCGTTAGACACAGCCATAATCGAGGTGGCAAATGCTATAGCATACATAAATGGCTTATCAGCTGCATCCATTTCTGATTCCATTTCTGATCAAATATTAACTCCTGGTGTTTATGAATTTGAAAATGACGCATATTTAGGCGGAAAAATTCATTTCACCGGTGATACAAATGCGGTTTATATTTTTAAAGCTAAAGGTAATTTAACAATTGCGCCACAAACCTATTTTGAGACGGACAGTGTAAAATTATCACGAATAATATGGGCTTGCAACAAGAACTTTTTATCTGATACCATGACTAATTTCAGAGGCATCGTATTAGCCAAAGGTATCATAAATTTCAAAACAGATAATTTTGGGTATTCCATGTCAGCAACATTGTCTGATATTGATTTATTTCATAACAGCAACGCCAACAGGTTTCCGTATTCCAGGTCAATTTTTGAATTAGAAAATTTGAATTTAAATCTATTACCTTGCAACACCAGTATTTACCCTTGTAAAAATTTATTGCCAAACGGAAGTTTTGAGGATGGCCCAATTCCTCAAACGGGTGGTCAGTTTGTTACCAATGTTAATTGCTGGTCAGTTGGAATAAGAGGAGCTTATGATATTACCGGAACCATTTTTTGCAGGCAGAGTAATGGGTTGACACCTGATATTTATGATCAGTTTGCATTATGCACATCCGGTTGTGGGCTTAATTGCAGCAATACAAGTGGCGCATTTCCTGATGTCAGAATCCCAACCAATACATATACAACAAATACTTTTTGTCATTCTTCAAACAATTACCGCTACATGGCCTTAAGTATGGATGAAGCTGCCAATACAACTTTAATAAGTGCTTTAGACCATGCTACGTATTTATTAAGTTATTGGGTAAAACCAAGTGATTGTTTCACTATGTCAAATATTAACAATTATAGATTATGCGTTAATATTTTTAACTTCGGGTCGCCTGCAAAACAATATAATATTGCAAGTCATAATTTTACAGGTTTGCCGGCAAATGACTGGACAAGACTTTATGAGTGTGTTGACTTAACAAATACTTCGTATGATTTGGCTGGAATTGATCGCTTAGGCTTTGCTTTACAATCAAGCAGCCTGCCTGACGATAAAATGTTTTTTGACGATTTTTATTTGATTAAAGTAGCCGATGCAGGTCCTGATGTTGTAGCTTGCAGTGCCGCAACAATAGGCAGTTCGTGCCCGTTTGACCCTGCAATTTTTGAAGTTACTTTTAATTGGACGGGGCCAGGTGGGTTTAGTAGTACCGATGCAAATCCGGTAGTGACAACATCTGGAACTTATACGCTTGAAGTTACTATATTTGACCCGATAACTCACCAATATATTTGTGACGGAATGGATGAGGTTAATGTTTCCCTTACAGGCACAGGTCTATCCGTCTCCATTACTTCTTCTGCTATTGTATGTAATGGTCAAAGCAACGGAAGCCTTACAGCATTGCCATCGGGTGCCACCTACCTGTGGAGCAACAGCGCCACCACACAAACAATTACTAACCTCAACGCAGGAACCTACACCGTAACGGTAACTCAAAACGGATGTACAGGAAGTACTTCGGCAACGTTAACCAATCCGCCTGTGCTTACCGTTACTGTTACTAAGACCAACGTTTCTTGTCAGGGTGGAAACAACGGCACGGCAACGGCCAATCCTTCCGGTGGGGTAACGCCTTATACCTATCAGTGGTCATCAGGAGGAGCTATCACCTCACAAACCAATACCGGATTAACAACAGGCACATATACCGTTACCGTTATGGATGCCAACGGCTGCACCGTGGTTGCAACAACTACAATAGTTTTTACCAGCCCACTTCCTCCTGTTCCTGTTATTTCAGGGGGTATAGCTTCTTGTTCTCAAAACGGCACCTACACCGTTACCAATGTTCTTGGCGGAGCCACTTATCAGTGGTCAACTTCCAACAGCCAGTCAGGCTCTGGCAGCACTGCTTCAGGCATTAGTTTTTCGGCAACCAATGCAGGTACCATCAGTTTTACTGTTACTGACGGTAATGGTTGCTCCAATTCAGGCATCTTTAATGTATTTGCCTGCTGTGGGCCTCTGGCGGGTCAAGCAAGCATGGACATCAGCAATATGGCTACAAGCGATTTAATGGCAAACCCTACCAATTTTCCATACTATACAGCAAACCCTCCCTTTAATGTCATAAACATGGGAGGGTGGTCGCCAGGTGTTACCAATCCCGTTCTGATTATCAACGGTACTTTTACTGTTGATAATGACTTAACTATTTCTACGAGTGAAATTATTTTAGGCCCTCAGTCGAAAATTATAATAAACGAAGGTCGATTTCTGGCCTTGGAAGCCTGTTATATGCATGCCTGCAACGATAATAATGGATACATGTGGGATGGTATTTATGTAAACGGAAGTTCAAACCCGAATTTAGCTACATATCTTGATGCAGGTACTGTTGGCAAAAGCTATATTGAAGATATGGAAAACGGTATTGTAACAACAGGGTTCGGTCATTTAGAATGTCCGGGGACAATATTCAATAAAAACTACCGAGCTATTCAGCACCGCAGCTGCCCTAACCTTAACAAGAGTTTTATGTTTGGCAGCACCATTGAATGTGTTGCCAGTGCATTTGCAGCAACACCCGTTCCGGCCAATTCACTATTAGCACCTTATGCCGGCCAGCGTTCGCTATCAGGAATTGAGTTGAATGGTGTTTATGCTATCAATATCGGATTCGACTATATAGGCACTATGGGAACCCCGCCTGTGCATTTTTATAATCTTGATAACGGCATTTTGGCTTTGAACAGCAGTGCCGGTATAAGGGAATGTAGGTTCGAAAAAATCACTACCAATGTACAATCGCTACCCGGCAGCTATTTAGGATTTCCGGTTAGGCCTAGTGGCTTGTGCATTGGAGCATGGGCATTTGGTTCGAAGCGTACTATTGATGTTGGCACACCCTACCCCAATTCAACAGCCACGCAGACTACCGGCTGTAGCTTTATTGCCAGCACCAACGGAATATTCATGCTGGGTAATATCAATGCTACCATTACCGGCAACTTCTTCTCAGGGCTTACAACCTATTTAGGACCATCATTTCATTATGTAAACAACCTTACCGGCCAGAGTGCCATTGGCACTCTGGGGGGAAATAACCTAAACCTAGTAATAGAAAAAAATTTATTTCAGGATTTTGTTAACGGTATTAATATCAGGAACAAGCGCAGCTCAAATATAAGCATTACCGGAAATAAATTTAATAAACCCGGAGGTGGAACCACCGGGCATTTTGGCATACTGGTAGAAAAAGTACAGGCAGGGGCCAACAACCTCAATACCATCAGTATTGACGGCAATGAAATGCATGATATTACCCATGCAGGTATCATTTTACTGAGAGAGCATGGCGCACAAATAACTCATAACAATCCCATCAACATTGTAGCCCCTGTAAGTCCGTGGCCATACAGAGTTAGAGGCATCAGCCTACTTAACACAAGCCTATGCACCGTTGAGGGCAACCGCATAGAGGCTACCAACCTTAACCCACCAACAAATTCTGATGATAACAGGGTTTTTGGCATTGAGGTGCAAAGCGCAATGGGAGGCTTTTCTCGAGTTCCTAATGATATTACAAGCAATCATATCATACACACAGGGCGCGGCATTGCCTCTTTGCTCAATTACACTCCGCAAACCCTGCAATGCAATAACCTTGACGAAAACTACACCGGTGTGTGGCTCTTCAGCTCCAACATTGGCGACCAGCTTAACGGTGGCACCGACCAAAATAATGCATGGACACTGCTTGGGGGACCGGCTGCTTTTAGAGGTATAGTTGGTTATCCGGGCATAGCACCTACTACTTGGTATTATAATAGTGGTACTCAATTAACAAATCTTCAAATGACAAATGCTTCCGTAACTTTTTCACCTGCTACCATTTTTCCGAACTCCTGCCCTTCTGCTCCTCTGCGCCAATCCCAATCATGGTTGGTTGATGTGGCTTATGAGCAAAATTATGGCGACAGCTTAAGCGCTGATGAAAAATACTTAGCTAAAAAGCAGGTTTATTATTTGTTATCGGCTGATGACAGCCTTATGCTGCAAGGCACGGCAGAAGATACGCTACTGACAAGATGGTATGATAGCACGGCTGTTTACAATATCGGCTTGTTTAAAACAGTGTCTGATTCGGCTGATGCCAATCCCGAGTATGCTTTAACATTAAACGAAAGCATTACCCCCGATAACCATGCGGAAGAAAACGAAAAAGCCGTTAATGCCATATACCTTGTAACATGGGCATTGGATACGTTTGATTTAAGCCCCGAGCAGTATGAAATACTCTATGCCATTGCCAATGAAACACCGCTAACAGGCGGCACAGGAGTGTATGCAGCAAGGGTAATGCTTGGGCTTCATATTGATGATGATTATGAATCCATCGGCAGCCGAATGGCTAATCCTGATAAAACAAATCAAAGCGCTGCTGTTGCTGACAATAAAATAAAGCTGATGCCAAATCCTGCAACCAATGAAACACTTTATTTAAATCATCTTTTGAAAAGTGAATCGGGAGTTGTAACGGTTTATACAAAAATGGGCGTTGCAGTAGAATCATTTTTAATACATGAAGGTGATAACAAAATCACCATTGATTTGCAAAAATTAGCACAAGGTATTTACTTTGTTGAAACAAAAGTAAACGACAAAACACGAGATGTGAGAAAGCTTGCAGTGATAAAGTAACAGTAACTGAAACGGGGTAGTATTAGCTATCCCGTTTCTTATTACATTTGTACTATGAAAAAGACAATTATTGCTTTACTAATGATTTGTTTGGTATTTAATAGTAAAGGACAGAATCTTGTATTAAACCCTTCTTTTGAAGATACTATTCCGTGTAGTTCTTATCAAGGTCCTCCGCAATTACCATGTAGCAGTTGGTATTGGGCAACCGGAGGAAGTGTTGATTACTTTAATAA
>JAFDXG010000003.1 GCA_018268105.1 Bacteroidota bacterium
ACCAGCTTTTGAGGGTTAACTCTTAGCTCGAAATAGTTTTCCATATATTTCATTCCCCCATTCATTCCATTGGTAAGCCATCGTTCCAGTCTCCTGGCATCTTCATCCAACGGTAGTGCACGGGCTATACCGCAATAATCAAAACCTGACTGCGTTGCTATTCCTTTAACGGTATGTGTGCGATCAGCTAAATTCAATTAACAAAATAATTTTAACTAAAACATAATTTTGATTTGCCGGAAAATCTATATTCGTATGTGAACAAAACCTTAACTCTATTAAACATAAAACTCATGAAAAGCAGTCCCCTGATCCCTCTGATTGTCTTTCTATGCTTTTGCCAAAATTATTTATTTGCACAGGATAAATTAAATATTAAATACGGAAAAATAACTGCTACGGATTTCGATCTTTCAAAACACAATTTTGATACCAGCGTTAGCGCCGTGGTAATAGCCGACATTGGAAATTCCCGGTTTGCCGGGAATAACAATGGTTGGTTTTCTCTTGAGTTCAGACGGCATACCCGGATTAAAATCCTGAACAAAAATGGTATGGATGCGGCGAACGTAGAAATTCCTTTGTATTTCAGCGGACAAATGGAAGAAAGAGTTGCTAATTTAAAAGCATCTACTTATACCCTTGAAAATGGTAAGGTGGTTGAAACCGAGCTTGATAAAAAATCTGTTTTCAAGGATAAGTATGATAAGAACCACGTGCAGGTGAAATTTACGCTGCCTGCTGTGAAGGAAGGATGCATCATAGAATACTCCTACATGGTTACTTCAGATTTTCTGCAGAATCTGCAACCCTGGGAGTTCCAGGGAGATTATCCCGTTTTGTGGAGCGAATATGAAGTAGGAATGCCCGATTTTTTTGCCTATGTTTTTCTTTCACAGGGCAGTTTTCAATTAGATCACAAAGTGGAATCATCAAGGGAAACCTATAATATTACCGATCAGTCTTCAACCCGAAGCTCGGATCATTATACGGTTCCTGCAAATCTTGCGCGGCATAAATGGATTGCAAAAAATGTTCCCGCACTAAAAACAGAAAGTTATACTTCTACTATTCGAAATCATATTTCAAAAATAGAATTTCAATTATCACAGTTCAGATTCCCTAATAGCCCTGTAAAAGATATTCTCGGCAACTGGAGCAAACTGGCTACCGAACTGATGAAAAATGAAGATTTTGGAGAAGACCTGAACAAAAATAATAACTGGCTTGATGATGAAATGAAAGAAATAACCGGTGGTGCGACCAGTCAATTGGAAAAAACAAAAAAGATTTACGCCTATGTGAGAGACCGGTTTACCTGCACCGGCAAAAGAGGTTTTGGGCTTTCCACTTCTTTGAAAACAACTGACAAGAGCAAGAACGGTTATGTTGCAGATATTAATATGCTGTTGACAGCAATGCTAAAACATGAAAAAGTGGAGGCTTACCCGGTATTGCTCAGTACAAGAAGCCATGGCTATACTAATGAACTTTATCCGCTGGTAAATCGTTTTAACTACGTAGTCTGCGCGGCTAAGGTGGAAGACAAGATATATTACCTTGATGCCAGCGATCCTTCACTTGGTTTTAATCGTCTGCCTGATGAATGTTATAACGGGCATGCCAGGATGATTACAAACGACAATGCCATAGCCGTATATTTTAATCCGGACTCACTTCGGGAAAAAAAATTAACCACGGTTTTCCTTCGTGCTGATAAAGCTGGTGAGTGGGAGGGGAGATTCACCGTCAATTTGGGTTATTATGAATCTTTAAATATTCGCTCACGAATAAAAGAAAAAGGTGAGGATGCTTTTTTCAAAAACATCCAGGCTGACTTTCCTGATAATTATGAGTTGAAAGAAAAAAAAGTTGACCGGCTCGGGGAATTGGATTTGCCATTAAAAGTAGCGTACGATTTTACCCTGAAACAGGAGGATGACATGATTTATTTTAATCCCATGATGGGAGAGGGCTATAAAGAAAATATTTTCAAAGCTGCGGAAAGATCGTATCCTGTTGAGATGCCCTACGTGTTTGACGAGACCTATATCCTTAATTTCGAATTGCCTGCCGGTTATACTGTAGAGGAAATACCCAAATCTGCAAAAGTGAATTTTGGGGAATCGGATGGTTTCTTTGAATACATTATTGATAAGTCAGAAACTGCCATACGGCTCCGCTCCCGCATTAAGCTCAACCGGACTACCTATGCTGCGGAGGAGTACAATGACCTGCGCGAGTTCTATAGTTATGTTGTAAAAAAACATGCCGAATCAATTGTGTTAAAAAAGAAACAATAAAAAATGTTGAAAATATATTGTATCGGTTTATATACATTGCTTTTGTTGTCGTTTGATGTATATGCTGGTGATGGAGATTATGCAGTAAGTAAGATACCTGCAGAACTGTTGAAGAAAGCAGATGTAGTAAAGCGTATGGAGGAAATACGTTTTGAAGTGGTTGATCCCGGAAAATCAAGATTGTATCATAAATATGCTTTAACTATATTGAATGAAAATGGAGACCGGTATGCCAGGCTGGTTTTGGACTATGATAAACTCAGGGCTATTAAGAGTATGGATGGAACTCTGTATGATGCGCAGGGAAAAAAGCTAAAAGAAATGAAGAAGTCTGAGATCAAAGATCTTAGTGGCACAAGTGATATAAGTCTTATGGATGATAACCGGATAAAAGTGCATAGTTTTTTTCATCGTTTATATCCTTATACAATAGAATATGAAAGCGAAGTTCAGATTGTAGGCAGTTTCTTTTTCCCGGCATGGGATCCTTTGGGTAATGAAAGAATATCGGTGGTACAAAGCGGCATGACTGTTGTAGCCCCCGCTGATTTTACAATTCGTTACAAAGCTTTTAATTACAAAAATGAGCCTGTAATTCAAAATGAAAAAAGCTCAAAAAAATACCGTTGGGAAATAAAAAATCTTGAAGCATTAGAGCTTGAATACGCCTACCCATCATGGGATTATATTGCACCGATGGTATATCTTGCACCGGCAAAATTTGCCCTGGAAAAATACGAGGGTGATATGTCTACCTGGCAGGGTTTGGGCAAATTTATATACTCACTTAATTCAGGAAGGGATATACTTCCGGAAAATATAAAGTTGAAAGTACATGAACTTGCTGACCGGATTACCAATCCTAAAGAAAAAGTTGCAGTTCTCTACCGTTTTATGCAGGAGAACACCCGATATATAAGCATTCAATTGGGTATTGGTGGTTTACAGCCTTTTGATGCCAATTATGTAGCCACAAAAAAGTATGGCGATTGTAAGGCCTTGTCAAATTATATGTATTCTCTTTTGAAAGAAGCGGGTATCCCGGCCTGTTATACACTGGTAAAAGCGGGTCGGGGTGCAACTTATTTGCGGGAAGATTTTCCGAGCAACCAGTTTAACCATGCAATTTTATGTGTGCCTTTGCAAAAAGATACGGTATGGCTGGAGTGCACGAGCCAAACGTTGCCGGCCGGTTACCTGAGCAGCTTTACAGCAGACAGACCCGTGCTCATCATTAATGAAAATGGCGGGAAACTGGTAAGAACACCTTCTTATAATATAAAACAGAATACACAGGTGAGGAATATTGTTGCATCAGTGAACAATGAAGGATTTTTAAATGCAGATATTAAAACTACATACAGGGCAATTCAACAGGACAATCTTCATTATCTCATCCATGATCTGTCAAAAGATAAGCAACTGGAATATCTGAAGAAAGAGATAGAACTTCCGCACTATGATGTTGTCAGATTTGAGTATAAGGAATTTCCTTCTTCACTGCCTTCCATTGATGAAAATCTTGAAATAACAGCTCTAAACTTTGCAACAGTAACCGGCAAACGACTTTTTATTACTCCAAATATTATCAGCAGGTCTGATCTTAAATTGAAAAAAGATGAGACCAGGAAATATCCGGTATCATTTACCTATAGCTATACAGATATTGATACTACAACCATTAAAGTACCGGGTGGATATAGTCCGGAAGCTATTCCGGCACCTGTAATCCTTGATACCAAATTCGGAAGATACAGTTCTGCCGTGGAAGTAAAAGGGGATCAGATACACTACTCCCGTAACATGGAAAAATTCTCCGGAGAATTTCCTGCTACGGATTATACTGAACTGGTGAAATTTTATGACCAGATATACAAAGCCGACCGCTACAGGGTAGTGTTGGTGAAAAAAGATTAAGAATTTTGAGCGACTGGCTGACTTCACGGAACCTATAAGAATTCACACGCAGACGCTATAAAAATCCCTATAGGTTTTTCACGCATTGAAGTGCGTCCTTTTCATTTTTCCCCCTTCACATTATGTTACTATCTTTAGCCCCCAAAATATAATTATAAGATTATTTGTTCATTTTTAAAATAGATATACGATATGAGCATCACACTCGGTAACAAAGAATATTTTCCGGGCATAGGAAAAATCAAATATGAAGGTAATCAGTCTGATAATCCTCTCGCTTTTAAATGGTATGATGAAAACAAGATTGTAGCAGGCAAATCTATGAAGGAACATTTCCGGTTTGCTGTAGCTTACTGGCACACTTTCTGTGGCACAGGTGCCGATCCTTTCGGTCCGGGAACAAAAAAGTTTCCCTGGGATGCAAGTACTGATGCCGTTCAAAGAGCTAAAGATAAGGCTGATGCAGCTTTTGAATTTATCACTAAACTCGGAGTTCCTTATTATTGTTTTCATGATATTGATCTGGTAGATGAAGGGGGATCGCTGAGTGAATATGAAAGCCGCCTGCAAACTATAGTAGCGTATGCAAAAGAAAAACAAAAAGCAAGTGGTGTAAAATTGTTGTGGGGCACAGCCAATGTATTTTCTAATCCACGCTATATGAATGGCGCATCCACTAATCCCGATTTTGCTGCTGTAGCTTATGCAGGAGCTCAGGTGAAAAATGCGCTGGATGCAACTATTGCTTTAGGTGGAGAAAACTATGTGTTTTGGGGTGGTAGGGAAGGCTATATGACCTTGCTGAATACAGATATGAAACGGGAGCTTGATCACCTGGCACAGTTCCTGACTATTGCCCGCGACTATGCGCGTAAGCAGGGATTTAAGGGAACATTTTTTATTGAACCCAAACCCTGTGAGCCTACCAAACATCAATACGACTATGATAGTGCCACAGTTATAGGTTTCTTGCGTCACTACGGTCTGGATAAAGACTTTAAACTTAACCTTGAAGTAAATCATGCCACACTTGCGGGGCATACTTTTCAGCATGAACTACAGGTGGCAGCCGACAATGGTTTGCTGGGTAGTATGGATGCCAACCGGGGCGACTATCAGAACGGCTGGGATACCGACCAGTTTCCTGTGAATATAAATGAACTTACAGAGTGTATGTTGATTATCCTGGAATCCGGTGGATTTGCTGGCGGTGGGGTAAACTTTGATGCCAAAACACGTCGCAACTCTACCGATCTTGCAGATATATTTTATGCCCATATTGGCGGTATGGACGCTTTTGCGAGGGCATTGATCACCGCAGATACTATTTTGCAAAAATCGCCCTATAAAAAATTCAGGAATGAACGTTATGCTTCTTTTGATAGTGGTAAAGGCAAAGATTTTGAAACCGGAAAATTAAAACTCGAAGACCTGAGAGATTTTGCCGCTCAGAATGGAGACCCCAAACAAATTAGTGGCAGACAGGAGTGGCTGGAAAACATTATTAACCAGTATATCTAAAAAATTACCCCGCAGAATAATTTTTTTTGCCGTAGGTTTGCTCGCTTTTTTTTGAACTAAACGATTAATACATGCAACTGTCATCAAGACTTCAAAAATTTAACGAACCCGAAACTCTTAAAATGGCAAAACTGGGCCGTGAGCTTAGGGCAAAAGGAATAGATGTAATAGATCTCAGCCTCGGCGAACCAGATTTCGACACACCGGATCATGTGAAACAAGCCGGTAAAAAAGCTATTGACGATAATTATAGTCACTATACACCTGTAGCAGGGTATGCTGATCTGAGAGAAGCGGTATGCACAAAACTTAAACGGGACAATAATTTAGATTATAAACCTGAGAATATTATTGCATCTACAGGGGCTAAGCAAAGCCTTGCCAATGTAATTCTTGCTGTAGTAGATATTGGTGATGAAGTAATCATTCCCACCCCTTACTGGGTAACTTACTCAGAACTGGTGAGGCTCGCCGATGGCAAACCTGTATTTGTGCAATCTTCTCTGGAAAGTGATTATAAGATCACCCCTCAGCAATTGGAAGCTGCTATTACTCCGAAAACAAAACTTTTCATGTTTTCTTCTCCCTGCAACCCGTCGGGAGCGGTATATAGCCAAGAAGAACTGAAAGGACTTGCTGAAGTATTCAAAAAATATCCTGATGTACTAATTATATCTGATGAGATATATGAGTATATTAATTATCGCGGTAAACACGAAAGTATTGCGCAGTTTTCTGAATTGAAAGACCGTGTGATTATTGTAAATGGTTTAAGTAAAGGGTTTGCTATGACGGGCTGGCGTCTTGGTTATATTGCTGCTGATCCTGCAATTGTAAAAGGTTGTGAGAAGCTTCAGGGGCAGCTTACCAGCGCTACCTGTTCTATAACTCAGCGTGCTGCTATTGATGCACTTACCGGCGACCTTACCCCTTCAAGGGAAATGCTCAAAGCATTTACAGAACGCCGTGCCAGGATACTGGGATTACTTAAAGAAATACCTGGTATATCCTGTTCAGAACCTGATGGTGCTTTTTATGTATTTCCTAAAGTGGATGCGTATTTTGGGAAAAAGGATGGCGATGCAGTGATTGCAAATGCAGATGATTTGTGTATGTATCTTTTGAATACAGCACATGTTTCCACTGTTACGGGCACTGCTTTTGGCGAGCCTACCTGCATTCGTATGTCGTTTGCCAACAGCATGACAAATATTGAAAAGGCAGTAGCACGTGTCAAAGATGCGCTGGCGAAACTGAAATAGGGGATTATTATTTTCATTCAAAATACACAACAAATTTTAAGCCCACTGACAATTGTCGGTGGGTTTTTATAATTATAAAATTAAAAGAATGTAGCATCGGGAGAAATAGTCTTTTATATTGTAAGGATGAGATTGCTTCTCCCGCCGTTGCATACATTAAATTAATTGCAACATGCTGGCGGGATCACAATGACGAATGATTGGGTTGATAATTTTTTGTGACAGACTTTAGTAACAAGTTTCTCACGGTGAACACAGCAGGACAGCGATCACAGCCCAACTTTCTTTGCTCCCGTTGCTCCATTGCGATCTTTGCGTGAAATATTTTACACGGTTTAATTATCTCCAAAGATCCCCGTGAAACTCCTTTTTTACTACTACACAATTTCTTTTGTATAGCATGTAGTTAAACTTTATCACAATTCTCACCCTTTTGGTAAATTTATGCTATGAAAAGGTGGCTGCTGTTATATTGCTTTGTGGGGATGTTTCACTATCTGAATGGACAGATATGGCGCAGCAGTGCTTTGTTATCCCGGAATGCTATATTTATTCCCGACAGTATCAGCCATTCTTCCCAGGCAATTGCCCGATTTGTGCAGCAAAAATATTCCACAAAAGAAGACCAACTGCAGGTGTTGTATACCTGGGTCATCAATAATATCAGGTATGAATCAGATAGCTCTTACTACTTCAACTGGAGTGTGGATGCTGATGCTAAAATAGCTGCTACACTGAGACGCAGATCCGGGGTCTGCGAAAATTTTGCTGCATTGTTTGCAGACCTGGCAAATAGGATTGGAGTGCCTGCTTTTGTGGTACATGGTTATGCTGAAGGTGGAGGAAGAAGCAATAATGTTGCTCATAGCTGGTGTGCGGTACAGTTAGGCAACGACTGGCATCTCTGCGATCCTACCTGGGATGCAGTATCACCTAAAGACATTCGTTATTTCTTTATGGATGCACGCGAATTTATCAGTACGCATATTCCATTTGATCCGATATGGCAATTGCTGGAAAAACCTGTAGACTACAATTATGGTGAAAGTAATTCTCGAACAATGTTTAATTATAAAGACTCTATTAAAACTTTTCTTGCATCTGATAGTCTTCAGCAATTTATTGCTATAGAAAGGCGTATGCAAAAACTAAAAGGTAAAAGCAACCTGTTGAAAACCTGGCGTAGTTATAACCGGATGAATATTACGATCATTGGGCAGGAGGAAAACATGAACTTATATAACACCGCCGTGGAAAACTATAATGAAGCAATAAAATTATTCAATACATTTATATCTTACCGCAATAATAATTTTTTTCCTGAAAAGTCTGATGCGGAAATTGTCAAAATGCTGACTCCTATTAGCAGTTTGCTCAATGCTGCTCAAAAGAACCTTAATGAAATTGGAAGAATTGCTGAAAACTTTCAGTATGATACAGTGGAACTGAATCAAAAAATTCGAAACCTGGCTCGCCGTCAGGAAGAACAAATGACATTTCTAAAAAGATATTTCAATTCCAGAATCAATAACAGCACTGCCGGCAATGAACCTGACCGCTAACTTTGAAGAAGTATGAATTTCTGGTTATACACTCTATATTACTATTACAATAAACATTACTTAATGAAGCATAAAAAATTACTTTCATTATTTTTTTGTGTGACAATGATAGTTTCGTGTGTCAGCACCAAGAAAACTCAAAAGATGGTACTGAACTGGGAAGAAAATTTTAATCAGTCCAATAGCTTTGATACCAGCCGATGGTCGAAAATACCACGGGGTCATTCAGACTGGGACCGGCACATGAGTGATTTTGACAGTTGTTATGCCTTGCGTGATGGCAAATTGATTTTACGTGGAATTATTAATAAAAGTGTGCCTGATGATACTGCCAGGTATATCACTGGTGGGGTATATACAAAAGATAAAGTTGCTTTTGGTTTCGGACGTCTTGAAATACGCGCAAAGTTGAATGGTGCACGTGGTGCATGGCCTGCTTTCTGGCTGCTGTCTCAGGGAATGAAATGGCCGGATGGCGGCGAAATTGATATCATGGAAAGACTGAACTCCGATTCAATTGCATATCAAACCGTGCATTCACACTATACCTACGTTCTAAAGATGAAAGAACCTAAGCATGGGTCAACCGGAAGCATAAATCCGAATGATTTTAATACCTATGCAGTGGAATTGCATCCTGACAGCCTGGTGTTTTTTATTAATAACAAAAAAACTTTTACTTATCCCCGTATACAAACCGACAAGGAAGGTCAATTCCCTTTTGATAAGTATAAATATTATCTCCTGCTGGATATGCAGCTTGGCGGCAGTTGGGTTGGTAAGGTTTATCCTGAAGATCTGCCGGTTGAAATGGAAATTGACTGGGTAAAGTTTTATGAATTTAAGTAATCTTATATTTGAATATTCCAGGAGATTTTATCCATTTCATTTTTTATCAATCGCTAATACAACCACACCATGTGCAGGCACTGTTACTTTTACACCGTTGGCAGTAGAAGCCGACATTGACTTAATAGAGCTATAGTTTTCAGGGCCACCTGCTCCTAATGTTGTACTGTTGCCATTTATACTCACTTTTCTTGAAAATTCGCCGTTATCATTTCCTCCTTCAAGACTATACCAGTAAAAACGGTTGCCTGCTTTAAAGTTTTTCCATTTTATTTCCACCATTGTGGCTGTAGTACCTGTATTCACCAGCGTTGCATTTATTTGTCCGGAATTGAAGGTGGAAGCATAAGCTTTTATATTGTTACTGCCTGAGATGTTAACAGGAACCAAGCGGTCACCTAAAAGTTTCTGAAAAAAATACATGTAATAAAAAGAAGGCCGTGGGGTCCATTTAGGAATATCTGGTTCGTTTCCATCGCTGAATAAACCGTGATCATCACCATTGCTCCAGCCATTCAGCAGATCCCAGCGTGCCGCCAGCCCGTATTTGTTTTTGATTGTTTCACCCAATACAATAGTTGCAAATACGCCACTTATATTTGACACCTGTTGTTTTGAACCAGTAGCAAACATATTCCATTCTGTCAATGCTACAGGTTTTACAGTGCCGCCTAATGTTTGAATTTGAGAGGTAACAAATTGCATCATCTTTTCAGGAACAGTAAGTGCCGCATTCAGGATAGTTTCTGCATTTGAATTAGTTTGATATGGTGTAAAGTAATTGTGTACTATATAGAAATCATTCGCACCAGCCAGTTCAGGTATCATAGTTTGGTTCCATGTTTTTACCGTATTGGTTTGCCAGGCTTCTGTTGCAGATTCATAGGTTACTGCCCCAATGTAAATAGTTTTGCCAATTTCCGCGGCAGCTTTTCGCATGGAATCTGCAAATACTTTAAAATGCTGCCCATATAGCTTTCCGGTCAGATATTCAGGCTGCCCGTCTTTATTTTTTGAAACGTCAATTCGATAACCTGCTTCCCAGTCGCCATAGCTTTCATTGCCTATCTCCCAGTATTTTGTTCTCCCGTTATCGTATCTCACCCAATCGGCAGCAAGATGAGCCGCAGCAGCCACAGGATTATCACTTGTGCCATATCGGGCATAGCCATAGTTGATGGTAATAATACCTTCGTTGTTACCGCTTTGTTGCCGCATTTGATAATATTGATCGGTACTGGCACTCCAGTTGTTATTGATTTTACCGTACCAGTAACCTGCATTTTGCAAAGTTCCGTTTGCATTCATCAGTTGTGACGGAGCATCTGCCGGTGCCGCGCCTTCAGGCTGATTCCAGAAATACATATCGCTGGCACTACCTGCAGGCCATCGGATAATCTGCGGATGCAGATTAGTAATATGATTCATGAACAGTGGCTGATCCGTCATTGGTGTCATCCATGTATTGGCATTGTGACCTGTAATGGATCCTGGTATTTTAGTTATAATTGCAGATGCATCTACAGTTACTATATTACTTGTTGCTGCAGATGGTACAACCCCTTCTGAATATTCCGGAGCTGAAAATGTTTTTGCCTGCCAGTTGTTCAGAAAAAAATCAATAGTTGCGGCAACGGGTGGATCTGTTACCGGACGAACCGTAGTGGTATCTTCAGGTAAGGGGTTATCTGTATTTGGGTTGTTGTTTTTTTTACATGAAAAAGCCAGTACGGTAAAAAACACCCAGCAAAATATATCAGCGATAAATTTCATCATTCAAAATCTCTTTTATGCAACAGTGAATAGTATCTAAAAAGCCCGGCATATTTTAAAAGCCGGGCTTGGTTCTTCACTCGGTTAAGGGAGTAGGATATTTCAATTATTTTACAAGCAAAATATTATCGTAATAGACTGTTTTATCAGTACTGCCCTCAATTTTAAAATCCAAACGACTATAACCACCACTTATAAAGTTAGTTGGAATTTTATAGTATGTCCATACGTCTTTGTTAATAGTAATGGTCTTGCTGCCGGTAGCTGCAGGTCCGCCCCACATATCATTTCCCGGCCATGGGCTATCCGGTACTATTGTAATATTTACATCACTTCCTTCGCCCCGTGCCCAGAAACTGAGATACTTTGGAGCAAAGAAATCTGTAAATGCAAGATTAGGAGTTGACCAGTTACAACCCAGGAACAGGCTGAGACCTCCATCCTGGTAATCTACCCGAAGCGACTTTGTTCCTGATTGTATCATACCGTCATATCCGTAAGCTGAGCAACCCCATGACCAGCTTTGTACTGTACCGCCATACGCTGCCGCCTGGCCCCAGTCGTCATCAAAGGCTATAAAACTCTTGGGAATATTTACAAATTCCTGGGAGGTAGTCATTTTTCCGGTTGCATTTACGATATCAAGTGTAGCCCGCGCAATATTGGAAGCAGGCATTGTGATAACCAGGGTGTTTTTTTCTGCTGATAAAATTGTAGCCTGATCTGTAGTACCGGTTAGCGTCACTGACACAACATCAGAAAGGTTTGTACCGGTCAGTGTGATTTGTGTTCCTTCTTTAAAGTTATAATCAGATGCTGCCGAAACTGTGGGATATGCAAGTACTCTGAAAGACAATACCAGTTGCTTTCCTGCCTGAGAAGCGTGGCACTGTACAAAAAACTACTTTCTCTTACCGGGAAAGCTCCATTGGATTTTATAAAGACAATACGAATGAAACGGGCAGCACAATTGCTGGAGAAAACGCAAATGACAGTATCTGAAATTGCCTACGAAGTTGGTTTTAGCAACCCTAAATATTTTACAAAATATTTTAAGAAAGAATTTAACCAATTACCATCAGAGTATTTAGCTTTAAAACGAAAGAAATTATAATAGCATAAAGAAAGCCGGTCGTATCAACAACCGGCTTTTCGATTTTTTAATTATCTGATAATATCTTTATTATAAATTATTCAGACTGCTTACTGATATTGTAGGTGTATAATCCTTCAAAACCGGGATAAAATCCATCAAGTTTAATATTATTCCCTGCTCTTTGTACCGCATCGCTAAGCTCATTTACATTGCTCACTGCTTTATCATTTACACGAAGAATAATAAAACCGTCTCTCATTCTTGTTTGCCCGTCAATCAATCCATTGGGATTGATCTTTTTTACAACCACGCCACCGGTTTGTCCATATTCAGTCGCTTTTTTCTTATCCAATGATTCAAATTCAGCACCAAAATCATCAAGGGCAGATGTCCTAATGATATCGTAAGTACCGGTTTTGTTTTTAAGGGTAACAGTAGTAGCTTTTTCTTTACCATCTCTCAGGTAATTCACAGTAATCTTATCGCCGGGTTTGAGCCTTGCAATCTGTTCAACCATTTGATTGCCGGAGTTTACGGGTTTACTATCTATTTTGGTAATATAGTCGCCCGGTTTGATACCAGCTGCTGCAGCAGCACCATCTGAGGGCACTTCTCTAACATATACCCCCTGTCCGCTCTTGTAGCCTACCTTATCTTTTTCGGAATCTGGGGCTTCATCAGGAAGATAGCTAATGCCGAGATAAGCTCGCTGAACAGCACCAAACTGTATAAGATCGTTAATTATTTTTTTAACAATATTTACCGGTATGGCATAAGAATAACCTGCATAAGATCCGGTGGGGGAAGCTATGGCAGAGTTGATACCGATAAGTTCACCATTAGTATTAATAAGAGCCCCGCCACTATTCCCCTGGTTAACGGCAGCATCTGTTTGAAGATAAGATTCAATAGGTGCTTTACTTTTTCTGCTGTTCAGTCCGAGTGTTCTGCCTTTTGCACTAATAATACCGGCAGTAACTGTTGTTTCAAGATTCAGCGGATAACCGATTGCCAATACCCATTGGCCAACCTGTACGTCATCAGAATTGCCATACAATATAAAGGGAAGGTTCTTCGCATCTATCTTAAGTACGGCAAGGTCGCTGCTCGCGTCAGAGCCTATTACTTTTGCAGTGTATGATGCTTTATCATTCAGTACCACTTTAATTTCATTGGCGCCATCAATCACGTGGTTATTGGTGATAATGTAACCATCCTGGCTTACTATTACCCCTGATCCAGAAGCCCTTTGCGGAACAGCACGCATTCTACCGCCATCACCAAAGAAGTCGTCAAAAAAATCGTCTGGTACAAGCCCCTGAAAAGGATTGCTCCTGCGGGGCAGATTATTACTTACTTCCTCTTTTCCTATTACTGTGGTAATATGAACAACTGCCGGTAGTGCTGCTTTAGCTGGCTGAACAAAATCCAGAGGACCTCCGGGTACGTTATTATTACTGTCAAACAATCCTGTATAATTTGCAGGTATTTTGACCCCGTCCTGAATTGCCACCGCCTTGGGATTAAAATAATTGTATCCAAACATAACCCCCAGAGCAGTCAATCCACTAATCAAGACTGTGAAAACAATTTGTTTGATTTTCATCGCTACCATTTATTTATTTGTGAATATTAAATTTACATATTGATCCTGTAATCAAAAGATATGCCTTTAACGCACAAAGTAAAAAAAGCTGAAAAACTGGCATTTAAGACATTTTCATTTAACAAATGATTAGGATAGAGCTGTTTGAAAATATTTAATCCCCGTGAAATTACGATAGTAGTCGTAATTAATATGTTAAGGATTGTTAGAATTTTACTAACAAAACGTCAGTTGTTATTTCTTAATTTTTTTAGAAACTGCATAGTATCTACCCCGTCTGCATAATCAGCAAGTGCCGGCGACTGCAGAGTGCCTAATGGGGTTTTATCTGTTCCTGTAATGGACTGTATTTCTTCCAGGTTCAACGATTGGTATATTTCATCAGTATAATTATAATATTGATAGTTTAACTGACTTATAGGTGAAAAAACTAATGGATTTTCTGAAAGTATTACAGAACCGTTTGTCATGTAAAATTTCTGATTTACAATATGCATAGCCAGGTTATAATCATAGTTGTGTTTATACTTGTGGTTTTCAATCAGGTAATCGTATTTTCTAAATGCTGCCAGTAATGGAATGAAATCATAACCGGCCGGTACGAAAATTTTAGTAACATTTCTGCATCCCAATCCAAAATAGAGGAATATATCATCCGCAAGCCGTTCCAGAGATTCAGCGGTTTCCGAACCACTAATAATAGCAACTGAAGTTCTGTTTTTACGGATAATATGCGGGTATTTCCGAAAATAGTATTCAAAATACCTTGCTGTATTATTTGAACCTGTGGCTATATAAGCATCACAACCTTTAAGTATTTCTTTTATTTCAAAATATTGACTGGTCTCGGGAAACCATTTAATGAGCAATTCAATAATATGTTTGAGCAGGATGTTGTCTTTTGAAGATAACTTTATTGCCTGGCGATGGCCTGATACAAAGGTGCATAGAAAATCGTGGAATCCTACAAGGGGGATATTACCAGCCATAGTTATTCCTATCGTCTTTGCAATTTCTCCTTCAGAGGAAATTTCGTATTTGCTAAGCCATTCACGCAGTCTTTCTTTGTTCAAAAATGAGGTGGAAATACTATTAATGGAATGGTCAATAAATTCAGGAATGAACCAGGGGTTGGCAATACTTGCAATTTCTTTTATTTCGTTCCATTCAGGATCATCACTTAGCATATAATCGCCAAGCCTGGAAAGTAAATCAATTCGTTGTTGTAAATTCAGCATTGGTATTTAATTCGATGTATCTATCTTTGATCTGCAAATCTAATGGCAAAAATTTACTCGTAAAATTGTAATCAAGGTATGGCAATAAAAATAACAGATGAATGCATTAATTGTGGGGCTTGCGAACCGGAATGTCCCAACAATGCAATTTATGAAGGTGGTGTGGAATGGTCCATTGCTGACGGAACCACAGTTAAGGGTGATTTTACTTTAATGGATGGTTCGGTAGTTGATGCAGACCAGCGGTTTGAACCGGTAAGCGTGGATACTTATTTTATAGTACCCAATAAATGTACAGAATGTCAGGGATTTCATGAAGAACCCCAATGTGCTGCGGTATGTCCTGTGGACTGCTGTGTGCCGGATGAAATGTACAGAGAAACTGTGGAAGAATTGATGACAAAAAAAGAAAAAATGCATGTTTGATTTATTGTAGAAAAAATTTTAACTTTAATCAGGATTAATATATTATATTAATTGAGTTAATTCGGTATTTCGCGGTATAAATTTTTTAATGATGCTTACGCATCATATTTTAAACGGGTGATATTTCCCGTTTCGGGGTGAAGGCATGAAGATGTTCCTTCACCTTTTTTCTTTAAATTTCATTTATGAATAGGTTATTCTATTTTTTATTGTTATTAACGGTTTGTTGTTCTTGTCAGGATTTCAGATTTGAAAAAGATAAAGAAAGAATTGAAGCATTAAACCAGATACAACAGGCTGATATTGACTTTTCGAATCGTTCGAAGGAGGTCGGTATGAAAAAGGCATTCCTGGAATATATGCAGGAAGAAACTGTTTTGCTTCGTCCGAAGAGAATGCCGATAATTGGTGCAGAGGCAGTAGATTATTTAAGTTCACTTAATGATTCTTCATTTATACTTACCTGGGTGCCTAAAGGTGCCAATGTTTCAAAGTCCGCAGATATGGGTTATACTTATGGTGTATATACACTCAAAATGAATGATACTGCATACCAGGGTACTTATGTTACAATATGGCAAAAACAACCAGAGGGAGAATGGAAGTTTGTACTGGATACGGGAACCGAAGGTGTAGGGAAGTAGCTGAAAAATGCTATAACAAAAAATCGTTTCTTTGCATGCAAATTGAAACATCATACATGAAACCTAATATTGCTTTTGTTACCGGTGGCTGTTCCGAAGAATCTGTTATATCGTATAAGAGTGCAGTTACTATCGAAAAAAATCTCGACAAAGACAGGTATAATATTTATACAATTGATATTACTCCGCAGGGTTGGTTTTATTTGGATGGTGATAAAAAACAAATTGTAGACAAAAATGATTTTTCGATTATTGCCAATGGATCAAAAGTCAACTTTGATGCTGTATTGATAGGGATCCATGGTACCCCGGGCGAAGATGGAAAATTACAGGGATACTTTGATATGTTGCATATTCCTTATTCTTCCTGCGATGCAACTACTTCTGCACTTACCTTCAATAAAAGATATACGGTAGCAGTAGCAAATTATAGTGGAATCAGGGTTGCAAAATCAGTATTGCTTTTCAAAAACCAGGTGACGAATCCAGATGAAATGGTAAAAGATCTGAAATTCCCGGTATTTGTAAAACCAAATAACGGGGGTTCGAGTATCGGAATGTCGAAAGTGAACAAACATACTGAAGAACTGGGCAAAGCTGTTGAAAAAGCTTTTAAAGAAGATGATCAGGTTTTGGTTGAGGAATATATTAAAGGACGTGAGTTTACTATAGGAGTTTTTAAAAACAAAAATGAGATTATCACACTTCCTATGACTGAAGTGATTCCTAAGAATGACTTTTTTGATTATGAAGCAAAGTACACTGCCGGGATGTCAACGGAAATAACCCCTGCTGAAGTAAGTGAAGATATTGCTAAGATGGTAAGTGAAACAGCGAGTAAAGTATATAAAATATTTAACTGTCGGGGTATTGTGAGGATGGACTTTATTTACGATGATGAGGAAAGAGTTCCTTTTTTGCTGGAGATAAATACCGTTCCCGGGCAGACGGATACGAGTATTGTACCGATGCAGGTAAGAGAAATGGGATGGACATTACAATCTTTTTACACAGCACTGATTGAACAGGCATTGTTATATAAGCGTGAAGTTTGATCTTTGTTTTTCATGATATGGTTTTGATGTTTTAGATTTAAACGATTTTGTTGTAGTATGTTTAAAGTAATAACTCAGCGGCCCTTTTGGGTTAATTTTCTTATTGCCATTGCAATTATTGTTTTGATTTTTTTTCTGTTTCTGTTGTCACTTCGTTTTTTTACACATCACGGCGATTATCTGAAGGTACCTGACGTAAGTAATAAAAACATAAAAGAAGCCAGCATTTTGCTTAAGAAAGAGGGATTTGAAGTGGTAATTCAGGACTCTGTTTACTATGATACTATTCCTCCATTATCTGTAGTTAAGCAATTTCCTGAGCCAGATGCATCTGTAAAGGTGAACAGAACAGTCTATCTTACTGTTAACAAAGCAGTTCCACCTGTTATTGAAATGCCAAATTTGATAGGTATGAGTTTTAGAAATGCAGAACTTGAATTAAAAAACCGTGGATTAAAACTTGGCGATACTTCCTATAAACCTGATATAGCAAAAAATGCTGTTCTTGAGCAATTGATGAATCATTCAAGCATTCGTCCGGGCACTAAAATTACTATGGGTACTACAATTGCTCTGGTATTAGGCGCCGGGGTAGGTAGTCAGGAGATGCCTGTGCCTGATTTGTTTGGAATGAATTATGAAGAGGCGTCAGCTTTGCTTGAAGCGAATGGTATAATGCTGGGAAGTGTTGTGCAAGATGACGATGTTAAAGATACCGGAGGGGCTTTTGTTTTCAGGCAACAACCTGCTAGGTTTAATGATGACGGAAGTATGAACCGGATAAGACAGGGCCAGATGATTGATATTTGGATAACAGCAGTTAAGCCTATCCGGAAAACTGATTCAACATCTCTTAATCCCGGTAATCAACCGGTGTCATCAGGTAAAAATGAATATTAACCCCGTTAAAAATAGAAATACCATGCAAATCATTTCATCTGAAGAACTAAAAAAAAGATTGGATAACAAAGAAACATTGAATCTAATAGATGTAAGAGAACCTTACGAACATGAGGAGTTCAATATTGGCGGAATATTAATACCGCTTAAAAAAATACAATCTATGGAAGTTGATGCTTTGGAATCAATTAAAGATCAGGAAGTTATTTGCTATTGTCGTAGTGGTAACAGAAGTGGTCAAGCCTGTTTGATTTTAGAAACTCTTGGGTTTTCTAATGTAAAGAACCTGGGAGGAGGCATGCTTGAGTGGCAAAAAAACTTTGTAAAATGAATCTGTAATCTCAAATATTTTCAGATTGATGTGGTAACAAATGAATAATCAAATTGTTATAAAGACTGATTTTAAGTTCTGATAGATATAACTCAGGTGAATAACTATGTGAATGTATGTATTGAAATAGAAAAAGACTGATAAATTTGTTTTATCTGATTTTTTTATTAATCTTTGCATCACTTGTTTCACGTCTAATCAGAAACCCCAATTTCCTATCGTCTGGTCTATATCCTTGTCTGCTTCCAGTATCAAATGTGCAAATGCCTTTTGGGTTTATATTATTAAACTTAAAGACGCTGAATCCCTGTATCGTATTTAAAGCCAGTATGTTTCATTTGTCCGTAATATAATACTGTACTGAAGTATGAAAATCTTTTACAACAGACCCTTTATTGTTCCCCGTTGGATTATTTTACTGGTTGATACTTGTATTGCCACATCATCTTTTATACTTTCCTATTTTATTCTCGATGAATTTCGTTTCACAGAATTGGTAAGAGGGCACTTTTTT
Organism: Bacteroidota bacterium; assembly: GCA_018268105.1. GTDB lineage: Bacteria > Bacteroidota > Bacteroidia > Chitinophagales > Chitinophagaceae > Agriterribacter. The sequence goes on from JAFDXG010000003.1 coordinate 18,998, forward strand.
ATTTATGCGGGTTTATTTGCTGTAACCGCAATGACTACGTTTTACTTCATGAGAATTTATAAAGGCTTGATCCGGTATTCAAATACCAAGGATATGTTTCGCATTTTCTCAGCGGTTTTGATAGTGAGCCTCGTATATCCTATTATTTCTGAACTAATAGCAAGCCGTATTTATGCAATCCCCCGGATTGATATGCCCACCCTGCTTGTGCTTAATTTTTTTATAGGCTCCTCTTTGCTGATTATGCTTAGAACTTCTATAAAGGAAATTTACATTCTTGCTAAGGGATCAGTACTTACTAATGTAAAAAGAGTATTAGTATATGGTTCGGATCATCATTCCATACTTTTAAAGCAGGCAATTGAAGATGCTGGCGCAGGTAAAGTAATTGTTTGTGGTTTTATTCAATCCGGTGGTAAAAAGATTAATAGTAATATTGAACAGAAGAGAGTGTATCATACCAGGGAACTTGCTGATTTGCACAAGAAATTTAATATTGATAAGGTTATTTTACCAAATAACCAATCAGGTAATTCAGCTATACGTGGTGTGGTAGATCATTGCCTTGATTTGGGTATACAGGTACAGACTGTACCCCCTTCGGAGCAATGGGTAAGTGGTAAATTGAGTTTAGGGCAAATACAGGATCTTAAAATTGAAGATCTTCTTCCCCGCAAACCCATACAAATAAATAACCATCTGGTTTCTAAAGAAATAATAGGTAAACGTGTACTTATTACAGGAGCTGCAGGTTCAATAGGTTCAGAAATTGCCAGGCAGGTTTTATCTTATCATCCTGAAATGGTTATACTGTGTGATCAGGCTGAATCCCCTCTGCATGAAATACAACTTGAACTGGAAGAAAAGTATCCTTCTACCAGAATAAAAACTTTTATAGCCAGTATCAGAAACCTGCGCAGGATGATTATACCTTTTAAAGAATATCGTCCTCATATCGTCTTTCATGCGGCGGCGTATAAGCATGTTCCCATGATGGAAAAATATCCTGAGGAAGCAATTCTTACTAATGTTATGGGTACCAGAAATATGGCGGATCTGTCGGTATGTTTTGGTGTAGATAAATTTATAATGATCTCAACCGATAAGGCTGTTAACCCCACGAATATTATGGGCGCATCAAAGAGAATTGCAGAAATGTATGTGCAATCCTTGAATAACGCTTCTGTTAATCCACCTTCTTCAGAATTTTTGTCGGGATTGCTGCAGGATGGAGATGATGATACACTTTCTGTGAAAAATTCAAATAAGACACGTTTCATAACTACAAGATTTGGAAATGTGTTGGGTTCTAACGGATCCGTAATTCCCCGATTTAGTGCTCAGATTCAGCATGGCGGACCTATAACAGTTACACATCCTGAAATTACCCGTTATTTTATGACTATTCCTGAAGCTGTTCAACTTGTTCTTGAAGCAGCAACGGTTGGTAACGGTGGTGAAATATTTGTTTTTGATATGGGAGAGCCGGTCAAGATAACTGATCTTGCTATCAATATGATTAAATTAGCAGGACTCGTTCCTGGTAAAGATATAAATATCGTATATACAGGTTTACGTCCTGGGGAAAAACTATATGAAGAATTGCTAAACGAAGCTGAAAAGACCCTTCCTACACATCATGAAAAAATAAAAATTGCAAAAGTAATTGCAGGCTCATATAAAGAAGTATTAAATGAAATTGAAACCCTCACAGAACTGTGTAAGCAAGGAGATCATCTTAAGCTTGTTGGAAAAATGAAAATGATTATTCCTGAATTTATCAGCAACAACTCTGAATTTTCTAAACTGGATGAAAAACCCAAAAGAAAGGTTTTGTTTGTGCCCGCATATACGGATTCAATTAAAATTCAGTAAAAAAGAAGGGTAATTATTTATATAATTTGAAGGAGTGCTCTGACAGCACTCCTTTTTTATTTATTGAAGGGGGTTTTATCCATATAGAGCTTGCTGTTTAACTGCTCATATTTTATGTATCCAGGTAATACCACAAATGCACAAATGCGCCTGCGGCGCGTTGTGCAAGGAATCATCTGTTATTCATCAAGCCTATAAATGTTAGGTATAAAAAAAGGATCTCTTTGTGGAGTGCCTTGATTACAAGGAGTGTCATACTTTTGTCGTCTGTTTTTTAATACCACAAAGATGAAGGTATTCTTTCATGGTGATTTTTCCATTCATCAGGTACACATAAAGTAAATCTATGTCTACCTTTTGGTTTTTCAGATTACTTACCATCTCCTTGTCAAAACTTAATTCTTTGATAATAGTTTCCATACACAAAGTTTTAAAACAACACGGTTGCTTATTCCGTAAATCAATTATTGTAAGCATTTCAGCATGGATGCTTATTCTCATTATGGGACAACCTAAAAATGTGATGGCAAAACCGTTAGGGAAGTATTCTTTTTCTATATCCTGAAAACCGGTAATGTATTTTTCAGAAGTTCTATCTCCTATGCTTTCTTTAAAACCTTAATTATGACACAAAGCTACTGGATTTTAAACTAACGTTTAAACTTTGAATGATGATTTAACTTTTTTACATAAAGTATAATAATTATACGATTGACCATGAATATATTTTATATTAATATTTTATTGTATGAAATGGAGCCCAAAATAAATAAATATTGTGCAGAACAATATGTAGCCATTATAAGTGCCGATAATATGTAATGTGGATAGACAAAATGATTGACAGCCAGAAGGCTGTCGGATAATACAAACTGGAACGAGGCAAAGAAAAACAGTGAAGCAATTTTTTTATCGGTTTTCCAGAAAAGATTCATGGTAAGCATCCAAACGGTACAAATGACTATACCATACATGAATACAGGAATCTTAAGTTTATCAAGAAAGTTATTCAGTAAACTCAGCAATAATATAAGATACACAGCTATGGGAAGTGCAAATAATGGTTGAAATTGTAGTATTCCTTTAGATCCTTTGATCATTAATATACCTATGCTATAAAATATGTGGGCTAACAGAAAAAAGATCAATCCAAAAATAAAATATTCACTTTTCATTAAAGTAATATCTCCTGCCCATGAAAAGATTAGTGCCCATAAAATCATTTTAACAAAGACGCTTTTCAGTCCGGTTTCAATCCACAATATCAGGATGAGGGAGGGCATGAGCAAAGGCTTGGTGACAATATGCCAAATACTGATACCTGCAAAGTGTGAAAAAACATTTAAAATAGCCAGCAAAGCGTAGATGATTGAAAAGAAAAAAGTCATTCTTTTCATATACCCTTTTATTTAGGTTCAATTGAAACTCTTCTTCCAAAAAAGCGTGAAATGGAATCCAGTGTTCTGGTACTGTCAGACAGTTTTCCATTAATGGTAGTATAAATCCTGAAAGTAATTGAATCATTAGTTTTAAGTCCGACATTGTAGCCCCATTTCTGCAGAGAATCATAACGTTTTAATGCCCTTAATTTCTTAGCTGTTTCAATAATTACAATATACTGTCCAGATATTGTATTTTCAATATTTGAATTGCCGGAAAGTGAATCTTTTATAGTTGCTGTAGATCTGTTAAGCGCAGAATCTACAGCCGGATTGGCAGGTGCCAGAACGGGTTGAATATTTTCAGGAATAACATCTTTATTTTCATTCTTTCCATTTTGCCATTGCTGAAAGAAATACCAACCTATCCAGCCAAGTACAAAAAGCCCGGCAGCAGAAGCTATTATTACCAGGAATTTTTTAAGATTAATGGTAGATGGCAATTTAGAACTGTATGATTTTTCGAAGTTCATTTCATCCTGGTTTTCATCCAGTTTCTGCTTTGGAATACGACTTTCTTCAATATTTATCGAAGAAAATATTTCATTGCCTTGTACAAAATCTAACCCGCCAAGATCGTTTTGTAAAAGTGTTCCCAATCCCTCTATATAGAACTGTTTGCTTACATTTAAAAGTTGCCTTCCTATATTGAGGTAATCTTCTAGGTCTGAGGAAGCAAGAGGTCTTATTTTTTTTGTTTGCTGAGAAATAAAATCAATTAGTCCGGTATCCTCTGGTGACTTTTTATTATAGACAAAACGGATGGCATTTTCGGGGATTTTAATTTTTCCTTTTTCATTTTCAAATGGATTTTCATAAAAATTATCGAGAGTAAATTCTCCAATTCCCTGCAGGCACATTTGTTTGTGCTGATGCAAATACTGGGCTATCAGGTGTGCTATCTTCAAAATACCGGTTTTTGTTTATGATATAGGTCTTTCAATAGTTTCGCAAGATACAAAAAACAAAAAACTAAGTATTTAACAATATTTTTTATGTCTTTTACCTGGGTTCCTTCTTCATATTTCCTGTATATTATTTCAGGAATCGTTTGTTTGTGTCATTACCTTAGGCGGCTTAATTATATTTGCTGGCATAAAGAGTATTACTAATGTTAACAGATGAAGAAAGAGCTTTTTTGGATTATTGGAAGCAAAACAGAACTAAAGAACTGAAAACCTGGCGGCAATTATTGATTGGACTTCCGCTGGGGCTGATCTTTAGTTTACCAATATTGATCAATTTATTTTCAGGCTGGTATACAAGAGCTAATATGGTAGCCAGAACGCAGTCGAGCCCTACTGTTTTGATTGTGGCTATTCTTGCAATAGCCTGTTTTTATGCCATATTTAACAAAAAAATCAGATGGGATAGAAATGAACAGCGCTATAAGGAATTAATGGATAGAGATGAGGATAAATAGTATTTTCAATACTGATGCAACGTTTTGGAAAAGTAGCTTATCATTGCTAAAAAAGTGAAAAGTCGTTTATGAAAAAAAATTTTTTGTACATTTTTGCCGCTACTATTTGTTTAGTTTATTTTTCTTGTATTAAAAAAAGTGATGACTGCACATATACTGATCTGAATATAAAAGCTCCTGATGCTGAAGTGACAAAAATTGAAGAATATCTGAATAGTAAAAATATTACAGCAACTAAAGACGCTGCAGGCTTTTATTACATTGTGAACGACACAGGTACAGGACTGTCTCCGGATGTTTGTTCAATTATCAGTGTGAAATATACCGGAACCCTCGTAACTGACAGTATCTTTGATAAAACTACAGGTGATCCTGCAATTTTTAGACTTGGACAGCTAATTCCCGGCTGGCAAAAAGGTCTTCCACATCTCAAAGTTGGTGGAAAAATGAAATTATTTATTCCTCCTAGTCTCGGCTATGGATACCAGGATGTAACCAGGAAGGATAACCAGGGAAATACCATTGTAGTTGTACCGGCCAATTCTATATTGATTTTTGATTTGGAGCTTGTTTCCGTACATCAATAATAGTTACAGGTCTGAAATAAACTTATTGTGAAGGTTGCGGTGTAATGCAAATGTCTGTGACAAAGCATTTACCTTTACAAAAAGCAATTATTGTGCCTCACGAAGCGATTTCCGTATTCGATATGTTTAAGATTGGAGTTGGGCCTTCCAGTTCTCACACACTCGGTCCATGGCGTGCAGCTCAGATGTTTGTTGACAGTCTTAAAAAAGATGGTACACTTCAGCAGGTTACTGCCTTAAAAGTTTTATTGTATGGTTCTCTTGCAAAAACCGGCAAAGGGCATGGCACAGATATAGCTGTCCAGTTAGGCTTATGTGGGGAAGATCCGGTAACATTTCCAGTTGATGAAATAGTATCAAGAATATCTTCTATTGCCAATAATAAAAAACTTAGACTATATCACTCCTGTGAAATTGATTTTAATCCGGCTTCTGATATTGTCTTTCTCATGAAAGAGTCATTGCCCTATCATCCTAATGCTCTTACTTTTCAAGCAGAATTTAACAATGGAGATAAAAATACTTCTACTTATTATTCTGTTGGTGGGGGCTTTGTAGAGCAGGAAGGAGAAGAAAGGTTACATAAAACATCTATACAATTGCCTTTTCCCATAAATAATGCTTCGGATCTCTTGCATTGGTGTATAAAAACAGGATTTTCTATTTATGAAGTTGTGATGGAGAATGAAAACGTGTGGCGTAGTGAAGAAGCAACACGTTCAGGACTATTGGATATTTATCAGGTGATGAGGGAGTGTATTTTTATGGGGTGCAGACATGAGGGAATATTGCCGGGTGGATTATTTGTAAAACGAAGAGCAGCAGAACTTAATAAAAAGTTACTTTCCGGCAAAGAGTATAACGACTTTGAAAGCTGGAAATATGCGATCCGTTCAGGAGGTAATGAATTTAAATATACCCTTGATTGGGTAAGTTGTTTTGCGCTGGCGGTAAACGAACAAAATGCTTCTTTTGGCAGGGTGGTAACTGCACCTACCAATGGCGCTGCAGGTGTTATTCCTGCCGTGTTAATGTACTATGTAATATTTTGTAATGGTGATTCTCCGGATGCTATAATACAATTTTTGCTTACCGCTTCCGAAATTGGAAGTATATTTAAGAAAGGAGCTACCATTTCTGCAGCTATGGGTGGATGCCAGGCAGAGATCGGAGTATCCTCTGCAATGGCTGCCGGTGCTCTTACAGAGGCAATGGGGGGCACCCAGAAACAATCGCTGATGGCCGCTGAAATTACAATGGAACACCACCTGGGTCTTACCTGTGATCCTATTGCCGGACTTGTTCAGATACCTTGTATTGAACGAAATACAATGGGAGCAATTAAAGCAATAACAGCATCGCAACTGGCCCTACAAAGTGTACCTGATTTTGCCAAAGTATCACTTGATGCAGTGGTAAAAACGATGTGGGAAACAGCTAAGGATATGAATCAAAAATATAAAGAAACTGCAGAAGGTGGTCTGGCAGTTAATATTCCTCTTGGATTAAGTGAATGTTAATAATGATATTATTATCCACTGATCTTTCCATATTTATTATAATAACTGATAAGGTAGGACACTACCTCACTGTAAGAAAGCATGCCTGAAGGTTGCTCATTCGATTCGAGATACCTGCTGTATATCCAGGTAATTATAGGTTCTACAGGATTTTCATATTTTTTGTAAAAAGTTTTCATTGTTTCAATATCATCTTTTACCGAAGGGGATAGTTGCTGCAATAATGATTTTGCTACAACAGAATCTGTTCTTCTTAAATTGCCATTAGCGTATATAAAAAGATCTAAATAGGCCGAATACATGAAAGAAGTATCACCAGACCCAGTGGCAGCAAGATAACCGGCAAAATTTGCTTCGTTCTCTTTGGCATAACCCAACTGGTGAGCTATTTCATGACAAACCACATAAGGACGTAGAAATTCCGGTATGGTAGTATTCACCTGGGCTTCTCCTGAAAAAGGATTGTAATATCCTGAGAACCCCAGATAGTTACCGGCAAGTCCAAAAAATGAGGGCTTCACTGATTTATAATTGTATTTTAGAAATGGATAGTAAACAGATGCAGTTCGATAGGCATTAACTGCATTCTTAAAAAGCTGCTGGTTTGATGTTGTTTGCATTTGATTACGCATCATTCCCTGTTTACAGATATTTACTTCTTTCAGCAATAATCCATTTATATGTTGCAATTCTTCTTTAGTATATTTAACACGTGTAATTCCTGTTTGATAAGCAATACCTCTGCGATTATAATTTAACCCCCAAAAAATATTGAAAATGATATAAAGTATCAACAACTGAATAATAAATCTGTAAAGAATATATTTTATCCTGATGCTGCCATAAGTTTTCCTGTAAATGATTATTATGAGTTTTATAGTTTTCCATAGTACATACACAATAAGTACAGAGTAAAGGATATCACCCAAACTAAAGGGAATCCATCCAAGCCCGAATCTGAGAATTTTACTGATGAAGGGATAGAAAGATTGAGAATACAAAGACTCTACAAGATTTCTATTACGTGAAAACAACCATATACTGCCTGATGTAACCAGTAAAATGCTCAATATAATAATCTGTTTTTTCTTCCTTTTATTTTTCATTACAGTATCATTCATCCTCTGCTAATTAGAATTGCCTATATCGGGTATTTTGTTCAAAAAAATCATTATTACTTCGGGTAACAAACTATTTTGATCTTTGTTAATTCTATTGTATTTCTGCAATCCATGTAAAAAAAATAATTACTGATTAGTGATATTCAATTGTATTTAAATATTGTAACAAACCCTGTCCCGTATTTCCCGCACCTTATATTTCAGGTAAAACTGCTACAATATTAAAATATTTGCAATAAGTACTTTTTATACTCGCTTATATTAAAAATAGCTAAACATTCATACCAGATGCAAACTATTTCAATAATTACAACTATCGCATTCTTTCTCCCATTAATAATGTTAATGGTTAGAAATCTTATTCAGGACAGGATATTAATTTGGTTTGCTGCTTTTTGGGCCTGGTCAGGGCTGGCAAATATTTTGTTTAGTTTTGATTTTGTAACTACAAATAAAGTCATGCTGATACTGCAGCGGGTTTACAATCTGTTTGATTTTCCTATATTGTTATTTGTTTTATTCAAAACAACATATATAAAAGAAGTACGAAACAGTATTGGAAAAATAATGCTTCCTTTTTTCATAATAGAAACTGTGACCATTGCTATTTCGGGGTTTGAAAATATGGTAGAAAGTATTTTAGTGTTTGCCGGTGTTTTAATTGCGTTGTATTATATCGGCTGGATCATCTTATTGCACATGAAGGGCACTCATTACAGCAATTATCAGCATGCAATGCAATTCATTTATTATGCCTTGTTTTTTGAATATGGGGTTTCCACCATCAACTTTATATACAGTTATATATTACCTGATAAAGTTTCAGAAGCTGATAATTTCCTTATTTTTTATATGGCTTCATGTATTACCATCCTTATTGCTCTTTATGGCATCTTAGTGTACAAAGAAAAGATACCACCGAAGCAAAAAAAGATAAAAAAACCTGAACGGGAAATGGAAATAAGGTTTTTGTGAAATCTGAAAGGTTAAGAACAATGGTCTATATGTAAATATGATCTTTTTATTCCTGATTCATTTTCAGGATTTACACCTATCATTTCTTATTATTCAATTTTTTATTATAGCCATGAATTATTTATGTGCCTCCGTTTTCATTTCCCAAACTAATGCACTTGCTCCGAGAATAGCTGCATCAGCTTCTTTCAATTCACTGAAAATGAGCTTCACCTTGTTTTGAAATATAGGGAGAAGATTTTCTTCCATATGTTTCTTAGTTGGTTTCAAAATCATATCTCCTGCTTTGGTCATACCACCAAACAAAATGATGGCTTCAGGTGAGGAGAACATTACAAAGTTTGCCAGTGCCAGACCAAGAATTGCACCAGTATATTCATATACTTCCTTTGCGATAGCATCACCTTGCGCAGCACATTCATATACTACTCTTGAATCAATATCTTCTATCGGATAATTTCGAAGCAGGCTGTCTTCTTTTTTTCTTTGACTTAAAAATTCTCTTGCAGTGTTGGCTACTCCTGTAGCAGATGCGTAGCTTTCGAGTGAACCCTTCATGCCAGTACCCGGATGGAGTCTTCCGTCAGGGATAATTGTAGTATGCCCCAGTTCACCGGCAAAGCCGTCATGACCATATATGAGTCGGCCATTGGCTACTATACCGCTACCAACTCCCGTTCCCAGTGTGATCATTATGAAATCTTTCATTCCTTTTGCCGCTCCATACATCATTTCACCTACAGCAGCAGCATTGGCATCATTGGTTAAGGCAGCAGGTACACCAAACTTCTCGGTAACAAGTTTGGCCAATGGTATAATGCCCTTCCACATAAGATTAGGAGCATATTCAATAGTACCACTGTAATAATTGCCGTTTGGTGCACCTATACCAATCCCTTTAATATTTTCTATACCTCCCACCTGATGGATAGCGGGTTCTAGCGCCGAATATAATTCGTCAATATAACCTTCAATTTTTTTATGTTTTCTGCTTGATATTGCCCCCCTGTATAGTGTATCACCTCTGTGATCAACAATACCAAAAACGGTGTTAGTTCCGCCGATATCAATACCTATTGCATACTGCTGCTTCATACGATTTTTTATTGCGTGTGTGTTATATTTTCTAAATAGTAAAAGTAGTTAATGCCCGCCTCCACCTTCTAATGCACTGAAATCAATACCCTGCGATTTTAGAACCGATTTCACTCTGAATGCATAAAACGTAAGATAGGCAAAACAAAGAACGGGAATAACGTAAGAGTGATGAATGCCAATGGCAGGGAGGTCGGCCATCTTTCCCTGCAACGGTGGAATGATAGCACCACCGAGTATCATCATTATCAGAAACGCTGAACCCTGTGCTGTGTATTTGCCTAACCCGGCAATAGCCAGTGAAAATATACTTGGCCACATGATGGAACAGAATAAACCACCGCTCAAAAATGCATAAGTGGCGGTTTTACCAGTAGTAAAAAGTCCTATAAGCATGGCAAGCATTCCCAGTCCGCCAAATGTCATCAGGGTTTCTATGGGTTTTTCTTTGCCAATAAAGAAACCGGCAATTTGAACCACAATTACTGCCGCGTAAGCGTACAATGGTGTAAAGTCATTCCCGGCTATGTAGTTGGCAGCTATTACAACACCGAATGCTATGTAGGGAACTATAATCCATAAAATCGTACGCATTTGTTTTGTAGGATTAAATACGGTTATGGCGCCGGTCCATCGCCCAATCATCAGGCTACCCCAATACATGGATATAAAGGGCGCTAACGCATTTGCACCATATCCACCAAAGTCGGGGTGTTTGAGCAATTCCCCAAGATTACTTTGTATAGTTACTTCTACTCCTACATACATAAAAATAGCAAGCATACCCAATACCAATTGCGGATATTTCATAGCTCCCCAACCCTTTGCATTTTTCTGGGCGCTTTCATTAGCTGCAAAAAAACTTACAATCATAAAAATAAGCCCTCCTACAAGTAACCACATGTTTCTTAAGCTAACCCCATGACTCAGGCTTTCATTAATAGCTAATCCGCGGTAACTTGCAAATATAATTCCGAATATAACTGCCATAACTATAGTGATAGCAATGAGCAGCCAGGTAGCTTTGGGTGCATGTTCAAAACTGTCTTCTTCCTTGACATTGGGTAGTTTTTTACTAGCGCGAAATAATATTGCTGATAACAGAAATAATAAACCTACAACAATATAAAGCGTATTCATTGAGGTTATAGATGCATTTTCAATATCTTTATCCGAAGCAGTGGCCTTTCCGAAAAGGGCAAGTGCCACCACTACAGGACCAATTGTTGTTCCAAATGAGTTGACTCCGCCTGTAAGATTAAGCCTGTGGGAGCCCGTAGAAGGATCACCTAATGCAATAGCAAATGGATTTGCTGATGTTTGCTGCAATGAAAACCCCAATCCGATAATAAAAAGAGAAATGAGTATTCCGGCAAAACCACCGAAATTGAAGGACAACAACATCAAAATCGCACCTACAGCGCTCAGTAGCAAACCATATATAATGCCGGTCTTCATTCCCCAGTGGTTCATTATATCCTTATTCTTTACAGCAGATGCAACAAATAATCCCAGTGCACCAATGTAATAGGCGCCGTAAAAAGCGAAATCAATGAGCTGACTCTGAAACTGATCGAGGTGGAAATAGTGTTTGCAAAAAGGAATAAAAATACCGTTTCCGGCGGCAATAAAGCCCCAAAAGAAAAAGACGATAACAAGCGTACTTAGGGCGCCGGTATTAGTAGGCTGCTTTTGATGGGCCATTTTTTTATTTGTTAGGTGTGATAAATATACAATGTGCCGTGAAATTAAAACATCTCAATCGTTTGCAACAAAAAAAATAATTAGCTGTTTTTCTATTACCAATTATGTTTGGTAAGTTCGGGAAATTTTTAAAAGCAATGACAAGTACGAACCTCCTGAATCCGCTTGAAGCTCAGGCAAAAGCTAAAGCTTCATCTACACCTATCATTATTATAGGCGCTCTCTTTTTTATTTTCGGTTTTGTTACCTGGGCTAACAGCACACTTATTCCCTATTTAAAGATTGCCTGCGAACTTACTACAGCCGAGGCAGTGCTTGTAACTTTTGCCTTTTATATTTCTTATGCAGTAATGGCATTCCCTTCTTCGTGGGTATTAAAGAAAACCGGATTTAAAAATGGGATGATGGTGGGGTTGCTGGTTATGGCAGCAGGTGCATTACTATTTATACCGGCTGCCAACAGCCGTCAATTTGGATTTTTTCTTTTTGCCCTGTTTGTCATCGGAACCGGGCTTGCCCTTTTGCAAACTGCTTCCAACCCCTATATTACTATATTGGGGCCTATAGAAAGTGCGGCAAAACGTATTAGTGTAATGGGTATTTGTAATAAAACTGCCGGCGCACTTGCTCCATTAATTTTGGGTGCAATCGTATTAAAAGACAGTTCAGCGCTTGAGGCTAAGCTGGTAACCCTGGATGCTGCTGCAAAAGCTGCAGAACTGGATGCACTTGCTTCCCGTGTTATACCCCCATATATTGTAATTGCCATAGTGCTGGTATTGCTGGCGGTATTTCTTTATTATGCCCACTTGCCTGAGGTAAAAGCCGAAGGTGAAGACAGTAAAGACTCTGCATCCGATATAAACAGAAGCAGCATATTCAACTATCCATATTTATGGCTAGGTTTTATTTCCCTCTTCCTGTATGTGGGAGTGGAAGTGATGGCTGGTGATATTATACAACTTTATGGTAATTCTATTGGTATCAGCCTTGATGTCGCCAAACATTTTACGACTTATACACTTATCAGTATGCTGGTTGGTTATGTCGTTGGTATTATAGCAATTCCCAAATATATTTCTCAAAATGCAGTGCTGAAGATTTCGGCTATCCTTGGGATTTTGTTTACTCTGGGCGCCATATTTACTAGTGGTTACACTTCGGTATTCTTTATAGCTATACTTGGATTGGCAAACGCACTTATATGGCCCGCTATCTGGCCACTCGCAATTGAAGGACTTGGAAAATATACCAAAACCGGTTCAGCACTTTTAATTGTGGGTATTGCCGGAGGCGCAGTGTTACCACGAATTTGGGCAAGCCTCGGGGAAATGCCTTCAATTGGTTTTCAGCAAGCTTTTTGGATAATGGTTCCCTGCTATCTTTTTATATTATACTTTGCAATCGCCGGTCATAAAATAGGACGTTCCAAAAAAGTATAGTATTCACTATTTAATATTACCTGGTCAGCACAAATATTTTATAAAATGTGCTGACCTTTTTTGTTACGGTAATAATATTTTTTTATTTAGTGCTTGTATAAATAAAAAACCTTCCTATATTCAATTAACGAACTACTCATACAATTTATAGAGAATGGAAATTATTCATGTCAGTGCAGAATGTTATCCTGTTGCAAAGGCGGGAGGTCTGGGAGATGTAGTAGGGGCGATGCCAAAATATCAAAACAAACTTGGGCATATTGCTAAGGTGGTAATGCCAATGTACCGGACTAAGTTCCTTGCCGAGAACTCCTGGGACGTAGTGCATAAAGGCAGAACTAATATTGGTGACTACTGGTTTGATTATACGGTTATTAAAGAAACGACCAATAAACTCGGATTCGATTTATACCTGGTAGATATTTATGGGTTGCTTGACCGCGAAAAGGTATACGGGTACGATGATGATATACAGCGCTTCACGGGTTTCCAGGTGGCTGTAGTAGACTGGATATCTGTTTGGGAACACCATCCTGATATCATTCATGTGCATGATCACCATACCGGATTTATTCCTTTTATGATTAAGCATTGCTACAAGTATCAGCACCTCCAAAATATACCTACGGTACTTACCATTCACAATGCACAATACCAGGGTGTAATGGGATGGGACATGAGTTACCTGCTCCCACCATGGGACAGTTGGAAATATGGCATGCTCGATTGGAAAGATAATATCAATCCACTCGCTTCTGCTATTAAATGCGCATGGAAAGTGACTACAGTGAGTAAAAGTTATCTCGAAGAAATGCGTCAGGCAGCAAACGGTTTAGAAGCTTTGTTTGAATATGAAAAAGGAAAATGTGTGGGTATTCTGAATGGCATAGATTTCCAGGTTTGGGATCCCGCTACGGATCATTATATCGAAAATCATTTTAGTGTAACGGACGTAAAAGAAGGAAAACAAAAAAGTAAGCAGCTTTTATGTGAAAAATTTAATCTCGATAAAGATAAACCGCTGATTGTATTCATCGGACGACTGGTAGGGGAGAAAGGAGCTGATATCTTACCCGGAGTTATAAGTGATAGCTTTTACTATATTGGGAGAAAAATGAGTTATCTTATATTGGGAAGTGGTTTTCCAGAAGTTGAAGACCAGTTGAATGAATTGCAAAAATTGTCGCAAAATGATTACAGCGTGTACATAGGATATAACGAAGCCTTGAGTCACCTTATGTATGCTGGAGCAGACTTTTTGTTAATGCCATCCCGGGTGGAACCCTGCGGTCTAAACCAGATGTATGCCATGAGATACGGCACTATCCCAATGGTTAGACGAACAGGAGGGCTACGTGATACTGTTGTAGATTTTGGAGATAAGGATGGATATGGCATAGTGTATAATTGGGCTGCTGTTGGAGATATTACGCATGGGATATGGCGGGCAGTTGATTTATATGAAGACCAAAAAAAGGTGGATACTATCAGGAAGAAGATGATGCAGCTTGATTTTAGCTGGGAACACAGTGTGCAGCAATACCTTGATCTGTATGCTTCTCTTTTGTTGCCACCGCAGCAACAAGTGGTTAGTGAATCAAGTGAGAAATTAATTAAAGATGAAAATGATGATGGAGAATAAACTATAGTGAATCAATCATTCACGGTTCATTTTTCATATTATTCATCAACGCACCGTAATTCAATTTTCTAATATTTATTTTTAATAATCAATTCATCAGCCATGAAAAAGAGTGTGATTGCTGTCATTTTAGGTGGGGGTGCAGGTACCCGTCTTTCTCCCCTCACTGCTACCCGGAGTAAACCTGCAGTTCCTATTGCGGGCAAATATCGTCTTGTAGATATTCCTATTTCCAACTGTTTGAATTCTGATATAGGCAGAATGTTTGTTCTTACGCAATTCAACTCTGCTTCTTTAAACAAGCATATCAAAAACACATACTATTTCAGCAGATTTAGTAAAGCATTTGTTGATATTATTGCCGCGGAACAAACACCGGATAATCAGGGATGGTTTCAGGGAACGGCTGATGCCGTACGCCAATCACTCCGCCATCTTCAGCAACAGGAGTTCGATTATGTTCTCATCTTGTCGGGTGATCAATTGTATCAAATGGATTTTAGCGAGATGTTGCAAAACCATGTTGATAAGAATGCAGATATATCTATTGCAACTATCCCTGTCGGTTCGCGTGAGGCCCCTGAATTCGGGATACTCAAAACCAACGAGGAAAGTTTGATCACTTCTTTTATTGAAAAACCCAAAAAGGATCTGCTGCCCGACTGGGTAAGTGATACTGGGGATGAAATGCAGCGTCAGGGAAGAATCTACCTGGCTTCAATGGGTATATATATATTCAACAGGAAATTATTGTTTGATTTGCTGCTGGATACCAAAAAAGGCGCTACCGATTTTGGAAAGGAAATTATACCCGGCTCAATTGGAACCCACAAAGTAGCAAGCTACCAGTATGAAGGCTATTGGACAGATATTGGAAATATATATTCCTTTTTTGAAGCTAATATTTCTCTTACTGAAGATATTCCTCTTTTTAATTTATTTGATACCACACAGGTTATTTACACTCGTCCAAGGATGTTGCCTCCCGCCAAGGTGAGTGGCACTACATTGGAGAAAACGCTTTTAGCAGAGGGATGTATTATTAATGCCTCCAGGGTAGAAAAAAGTGTTATGGGTATAAGATCGCGTATAGGTTATGGTTCAACGATTGTAAGCACCTATATGATGGGATGTGATTACTATGAAACACTTGAAGAAATGAAAAATGCGGCAGACAGAGGACTACCAAAGCTTGGTATCGGCGAACGTTGTTACATAAGAAATGCCATAATAGATAAAAATTGCCGTATTGGAAATGATGTACGAATTAATGGAGGTGATCACCTGCCCGATTCCGACCATCCGTTATATACTGTTAAAGACGGTATTGTGGTGGTAAAGAAGGGCGCTATCTTACCAGACGGATTTATTATTTAGTAATTATTTTTTACTCAATATAAAGTGTGTGGTTTACCATTGTTACCGCACACTTTTTATTATTTACAGATAGTTCAAAAAGAAGTGACTTGAACTTCCTGATCCTTTACTTTCATACCATTTTATAATAATCAATTGTTATGTCTGCGGGAAATCAATCAGCACTCATAGAACTGGTGCCTAAACCAAAGCTTAGTTTTGGGCAGATATTCAATATGAGTTTTGGTTTTTTGGGAATACAGTTTGCCTTTGCATTGCAAAACGGCAATGCCTCACGTATTCTCAGAACTTTTGGTGCTGATGTGGAGCACCTCTCCTGGTTTTGGCTGGCAGCACCATTGGTAGGAATGATAGTGCAGCCAATTGTGGGTCATTATAGTGATCGTACCTGGAACCGGCTGGGACGGCGTAAACCATTTTTTCTTTGCGGCGCCATTCTATCTTCCATCGCCCTTTGTTTAATGCCTAATGCATCTTTATTTACAGCTATTGCACCTGCGTTATTAGTAGGCGCTGCTATGCTGATGATTATGGATGCCTGCTTCAACCTTGCTATGGAGCCATTCAGGGCATTGGTTGCTGATAATCTTCCGGATTCTCAACGAACAATGGGCTTTTCGGTTCAAACTTTTTTGATAGGAATAGGAGCTGTTGTAGGCTCTGCTTTTCCATTTATTTTAAACAAATGGTTCAATATATCAAATAGTGCACCGGAAGGTGTGGTGGCTGCTAATGTAAAGTGGGCTTTTTATATAGGTGCAGCGGTTTTTATTATTGCAATTTTAATAACAGTGTTGTTGACAAAGGAATATTCCCCTGCTGAATATGAAAAATACCATGGCAGCCCTGAAAATAGTCAAAATGGATTATTGCAAATCTTTAAAGATTTTGCAAACATGCCCAAAACTATGCGTCAATTGGGACTGGTTCAGTTTTTTAGCTGGTTTGCTCTTTTTGGAATGTGGGTTTTTACCAATGATGCTGTAGCTACACATACTTACGGACTTTCAATAGAAGATAAAAGCTCCGATACTTACCGCAATGCCGGCGACTGGGTAGGTTTATTATTCAGTATTTATAATGGTGTGTCTGCAGTATTTGCTTTATTACTCCCATTTATAGCCATGCGTATTGGCAGAAGGCTTACTCATGCTGCTTCACTGGTATGTGGTGGTATTGGGCTTCTGTCTATTTATATTATTCATGATCCTGACTGGCTAATTCTGCCTATGATAGGCATTGGTATTGCATGGGCGAGCATACTGGCAATGCCCTATGTAATTCTCTCCGGATCTATACCGGCTGGCAAAATGGGTATTTACATGGGTATTTTTAATTTCTTTATTACTATACCGCAGTTGGTAAATGGTATAATCGGTGGCCCGATAGTAAAATATTTATACCATAATCAACCCATTTATGCTATTGTGATGTCGGGGTTATTTATGCTGGCAGCCGCAGTAAGTGTGATTTATGTATACGATCCTGTTGAGATAAAAAGGAAATAGCGAATTTGTTATTCTATCATTATTTCATCAACAAATTGGTGCATTTTTCAATCAACAGAGAGTCCCCAAACCTGAACTACTCACATTTGTTGTCTTCCATTTTACGTTTTACTTAAAACAGGTCTGGATAATATTCATTATTGGAATTCAAAAGCCTGACTTTTCAGGTTTCTTTTTATGTCATAAATTCAGGTTGAACCCCTATCTTTGCCCCCAATTTTAAATTTTTTGTAAACGCTTATTAGTATGCAACTGAAAGGTTTGGTCACAGTTTTTGCGATTGCATTGATTGCTATTTCCCTTTACCAGCTACATTTTACCTGGGTTGTTCACAATCACGAAGGTAAAATGGAGGTTAAAGCCCGCAATTGGGCGAATGCCGGTTATGCCGGAGCCTCACAGGAAACTAAAGATTCTGCTTACAACCGTAAGCTTAAAAGATTATTAGACAGTACTAAAACTAAGGTAATTACTTATGGTATTACCGGTCCGGTAAGTTATGAAAAAGCTAAGGAACAGGAATTAAGCCTTGGGCTTGACCTTCAGGGCGGGATGAGTGTAACTCTTGAAGTAGAATTACAGGATCTCTTAAAATCTATTTCTAATAACCCGAAAGACCCGTCTCTTAATAAAGCACTCCAATTGGCTTACCAGCGCAAAGGAACCACAGATGCGGATTATATCAGTTTGTTTGCACAAGCTTATAAAGAAGTAAACCCCGGTGGTAAATTGGCGGGCATATTTGCAAATGCAGGTCAGCGGAATATAAAACTTGAAGATTCTGATGACCAGGTGGTGGCAAAACTTCGCACCATGGCAGGTGAAGCATTTCAAAATACATTCAGGGTACTGACTAAACGTATTGACCAGTTTGGTGTTGCTCAACCTAATATTAATCCCGATGCTAAAAAGGGTACCATCAGCGTGGAACTTGCAGGTGTAAAAGATGATCCTGAAAGAGTAAGAAAAATACTGCAGGCGACAGCTAATCTTCAGTTTTGGGAAGTTTATCGTGGCAGTGAATTGTCCGCTTCTTTAAAACAGGCAGAAGACCTGCTGAGGAAATCGAAGTCTGAAACTTCAGATTCTGCAAAAGTTCATGAAACTAAAACTGAGGATACATCGGCTGCTGCTGCAACAGCACATGTTGATACCACAAAGACCTTATCTCTGAATGAAATTGCAAAAACTGATACAGGTGCAAAAACAAATGCCACAACTACTGCACAGACACCTACAAACACTATTATAGGTTTACTGATGCAGGCTCAGCAGGGAGATGCTGCATTGGCTTATGTGCAGGTAAAAGATACTGCTTTGCTGAATCAGAATCTGGAGCATGTAAAAGACATATTTCCTTCTGATGCAAAATTCCTGTATGGCATAGCTCCTAAAACAGAAGCAGGGCGGTCTGATATTATACCCTTGTATGCAGTAAAAACCCGCGAAGGCGGTAAAGCACCCCTGGAAGGTAATGATGTGGAAGAATCAACTATATCGTATGATGAAAGAGGACGTCCGGCAGTATCTCTGCGTATGACCAAACAAGGAGCAAAAAAATGGGGTGACCTTACCACCGAAAATGTAAATAAACCTATTGCTATTGTGCTGGATAATGTTGTATATTCTGCACCTAATGTGGTAAATCCGATACTTGATGGTAACTCACAGATTTCCGGAAGTTTTACCGTAGAGGAAGCCTCCGATCTTTCAAATATTTTGCAATCCGGTCAGTTGGCTGCCCCGGCAAGAATTGTTGCTGAGCAAACCGTAGGACCTACACTTGGCGAAGAAGCCATCAGGGGAGGGGCAATGTCGTTTATTATTTCGTTTGTAGTAATATTTGTTCTGATGCTGTTGTATTACAATACCAGTGGTTGGGTTGCAAATATTACTCTGGTATTAAACCTGCTCTTTACAATTGGTGTCCTCACCGGGCTGGGCGCTACACTTACCTCGGCAAGTATAGCGGCTTTGGTTCTTGCCATTGGTATGGCTGTAGATACGAATGTTATCATATTTGAGCGTATTAAAGAAGAAATTACATGGGGGAGAAGTTATTCGATGGCGGTTGATCATGGGTATAATCGTTCCTTACCACCGGTTCTTGATGCGCACGTAACTACTTTACTCACTGCCATAATACTATATGTATTTGGTATGGGACCAATCAAAGGGTTTGCAACAACTCAGATCATTGCTGTTGTACTCAACCTGTTTTGCGGTATCCTTATCGCGAGACTGGTATCTGAATGGTGGACCAACAAACGTGGACGTCATTTTGAATACTTTACAAAACTTTCCAAACTGATTTTCAAAAAAGCACATTTCAAATTTGTTGAAGCCAGAAAGGTGGCTTATGTCATTTCTTTTGTTGTACTTATTTTTGGAGTAAGTTCATTCTTTTATGGATTTGACGAAGGCGTAGAGTACAAAGGGGGAAGAAGTTATACTGTGCAATTTGATCATCCGCAGAAGGAAGAGACTGTAGGTAATGAGCTTCAAAAAATATTGGGAGAATACCCTGTAATTAAAACTGTGGGAGATGCCCGTACTTTAAATATTACAACGTCTTTCCAAAAAGAAAATCCTTCGAAATCTGCAGACTCACTGGTGGAGATGACGGTGTTTGAAGGTTTGAAGCCTTTTCTTGCATCAGGTACAACACATGGAGATTTTAAAAAGAAATATCTTCAATTCTCCCAAAGTGTGCAGCCTACTATATCTGAAGATCTGAAACGCGGAGCTGTTACGGCGACGATTATTTCGATTGTTCTCATTTTCCTCTATATATTTATCCGTTTCCGCGACTGGAGGTTTTCGCTTGGAACTATCGTATCACTGGTGCACGATGTACTTGTTACACTTGCTATTTTTTCATTCTTCCGTCATATCATGCCATTCCCGCTGGAAATTGATCAGCACTTTATTGCGGCGATACTCACAGTAGTTGGATTCTCAATGAACGACACGGTAATTGTATTTGACCGTATAAGGGAATATGGTCGGACCATGAAAGGCGAGAGTAAAAATAAGATTATCAATTCCGCTATTAACGACACCCTGAGCCGTACTATTATGACATCGGTTACGGTGTTTCTTGTAGTACTGATACTCTTCATCTTTGGTGGTGAGGCAACAAGAGGATTTTCTTTTGCCATGCTTATTGGCGTTCTTGCAGGTAGCTATTCGTCTATTTTTGTTGCCGCACCAATATTAGTTGATTTTGCCAAAGACAAACCATTGGGTAAACTTACTGCAGAAGAAGTAAGAGCCGCAAAACAGGCAAAAGCTAAAGTTGCCGCAAAAACAGCAGGGGCGCATCATTAACGAGGATAAGTTTTCACAATTTTTGTTTTACGAAAAATAAAAACATAATAAACCCCCGGACAAACAGTTCGGGGTTTTTGTTTCATCAGTATTAATTTTGAAGAGCAGATAATTTTAAAATGCCAGGTCATGAATTATATATGGAACGTTGCCTGCAGCTTGCAGCACTTGGGGAAGGTAAAGTAGCTCCTAATCCAATGGTCGGGGCTGTTCTTGTACATAATCATCGAATCATTGGTGAAGGATATCATGAGCAGTATGGAAAAGCTCATGCTGAAGTGAATTGTATTCTTTCTGTG
Source organism: Bacteroidota bacterium (assembly GCA_018268105.1). Taxonomy (GTDB): domain Bacteria; phylum Bacteroidota; class Bacteroidia; order Chitinophagales; family Chitinophagaceae; genus Agriterribacter. The sequence continues at coordinate 40,335 of JAFDXG010000003.1, forward strand.
AAACCGGAAGACAAACATCTCATTCCTGCGAGTGTATTATATGTTTCTCTGGAGCCATGTGCACACCAGGGCAAAACCCCGCCTTGTACAGATTTAATAATTGCAAACAATATACCTGAAGTAGTGATTGGCTGCCGTGACCCTTTTCCTCTGGTAAACGGAAAGGGAATTGAAAAATTAGTGGCTGCCGGTGTAAAAGTCACTAACGGTATTTGTGAGGAGAAATGTACAACGGTTAACAGACGGTTTTTTATTTTCCACACTCGTCACAGGCCTTATGTCATTCTAAAATGGGCACAAAGCGTTAACGGTATAATAGGGACGCCACTGCAAAGGCTTTTTATTACCAATGAATATACCGGCAGGGTAGTACATAAGTGGCGTAGCCGGGAGTCTGCTTTAATGTTGGGTACAAATACTGCATTACAGGATAATCCTTCATTAACCACAAGGCATTGGCCCGGTAAAAACCCGGTAAGAATTGTAATTGATATGAACCTTACTCTGCCACCCTATCTGCAATTATTTGACAATACTGTTTCTACTATTGTATTCAATACTGTGCGCAATACCATTGAAGATTTTGATACTGATATAACTAATGGCCATAAAGTATGGTATTACCAGGTTACCAATGATGTAAGTGTTGTGCAACAGGTATTGCATGCACTTTATCATTTAAAAATGCAGAGTGTATTAATTGAAGGTGGTACAAAACTTATACAATCTTTTATTGCAGAGAATGCATGGGATGAAGCCCGGGTGATTACGAATGAAAAATTGTATGTATCTGAAGGGTTGAAAGCACCTGAAGCAGGTGATGCCCGTCTTTCTTTTTCTGAATCAATTCTTTCAGACCGTATTGACTATTATATAAATACTTCTATTCTTTGATCCATATTATATTTTTAAAAAATTACACTTCAATCAGCACAGGTAATGATAACAAATACGGACTATTATTTTACAATAATACAAGGTGGACAAGCTGAATATAGAGACCGGGGTAGCAAATTTCTGGCATTTGCTTATCCTGTTGCAGTGGTAGAAGAAGTAAAACCTTTGCTGGATGATTTGAAAAAAGAACATCCCAAAGCTTCACATTATTGCTTCGCCTATAAGATTGGATTGGATGGAAAACAATTCAGGGCCAATGATGATGGCGAACCATCCGGTACTGCCGGTAAACCAATTTTTGGAATCATTGAAAGTAAACAACTAACCAATATCTTAATTGTAGTAGTAAGATACTTTGGAGGAACTTTACTTGGCGTGCCGGGGTTGATTCAGGCATATAAATCTGCTGCGGCTTTAGTTTTACAAACTATCCCGGTAATACAGAAAGCAGTTGAATTTAAAATTTCTCTGCATTTTGACTACACTATTATTAATGAAGTGATGATAATTGTGAAACAATATAATTGTAATATCATCCGCCAGGACTTACAACTTTTTTGCCACCTGGAAATAGGCGTACCACGCAACCGGTTAAACGAAGTGGTGTTTAAGCTTAAGGATATTCGTGGAGTTATTATTGATGAATAGAAAATGATATAGAAACTCCGGCTTAGATACCGGAGTTTTTGAGGGACGATATTTTCTAATCTATTTGTGATATTGCAGCATCCACTCATACATATTCATGTTATTTTCTTTATAAGCAGGATCGCTGGCTTTTGTCCAGGCATCATGTTTTCCTGTAGGCCAAATAGTCATTATAGCTTTTGGTGAGGGATTATATTTGTTGATCATGCTGATATAATCTTTTGTATTCTTTACAGGTGCCAGGTTGTCATCTTCGTTATGAAATGCCCAAACGGCCACATTTTTCCCGGCAATAGCTTTGGCATTAGCATCGGTACATGTACTGCTGCCGCAAATAGGTACAATAGCTGCAGGAATCTCAGGGTATTTTGCCGTAAAATCCCAGGTAGCGCCACCGCCCAGACTTAAGCCGGTAACATAGATTCTGGTAGTGTCTATTCTATAATGCGAAGTTGCATATTTAATCATCGCATATACATCATTGTTGGTAGTCCAGCTTTTTACCTGCGGCGAAAAAACAATAAATGAATAATTTTTTCCTCCAACATTAAAACTGGGTGGAAATTTTTTGTTGTTGATTAGTTTCGGTACGGAGTTACGAAGCACCAGAGGCAGATCCGTTGTTCCATTACCCATTTCTCCAGAGCCATGAAGAAAAATAAGCAATGGATATTTTTTTGAGGTGGAATCATATCTTGCAGGCAGTGCCCGGTAAAAACCAAAACAATTGTCAGAAATTTTTTCGCTTACAGCAACCTGAACGGGAGGACTGGTTTCTATAATATCAAGATCGGGACGGGTATTGGCAGCATTTTCAGAAATACTATCTTTTTTGCAAGAGAATAGAAGTGTGGGTATAATAAGGGCATAGCAAAGCCGGGCAATCATTTGCTTCATAAGGTATCAGATTTTTAATATAACGATAATGATACGCCATTATTCAAATCTGGTGCCGATATATGATAACAAATGTGAAAATTATTCTTCCATTTCTTTTTTGATGAGATCCGAGATAGTTACCAGTATCTTGTCAATTCTATGCCCGTCCATGTCTGCAATTTCAAAAGTGAAGCCTCTCCATTCCAGTTTATCACCCGATCGGGGTATTCGCTCCAGTTGGTGCAGGATAAACCCGGCAAGTGTATCAAAATCGTGCTCACCCTCATGCATCCATTCTGTTTTTTCGAAGGCAGTTAAAAAATCATAAAATGGTATCTGTCCATCTACAAAATAGCTGCCATCATCACGCCGGATGATTTCATAATCATTTTCATCTATCTGCGGAATTTCACCAACTATAGCTTCAAGGATGTCATTTAACGTTATCATACCCAGGAGACTGCCATATTCATCTACTACAAAACAGCAGTGCATCTTTGTTTCTTTAAACCTTTCCAGCACCTGGTAGGCTGAATTGTTCTCGGGTACAAAAAGTGCAGGTTGTAATATGTTTTTAAGCAATACGGTGTCTTCGTGGAGGTATAAATCTTTTATAGAAACAACTCCCTTAATATTATCAATATTACCATCACAAACCGGATAAACTGAATGTGGTTCAGAAATTACTTTCTCCTTTATTTCCTTTTCATTTTTGGGCATATCAAACCATACAATATCATTTCTGTGGGTCATGATGGAAGTGATATTTCTGTCACCCAGATGAAAAACACGTTCAATAATTTCCTGCTCTGCCTCTTCTATAGTACCCTGCTCGGTGCCTTCACTGATAATAGCTTTGATTTCTTCTTCTGTTACCTGGTTGTCTGCGGATTTTATTTTAAAAAGTTTTGCGGTCAGATACGTAGACTTGCTTAGCAGCCACACAAATGGATAGGTAATTCTGCTTAGTATGCTCATTGGTCTGGCTACCAGTTTTGCTATTAATTCAGGGTTGGATAGCCCTATACGCTTAGGTACCAGTTCTCCAAGTACCAGTGTAAAATATGTAATGATAATTACGATGATGCCTGTGGCGGTAGCATTTTCATAAGGTCTAAGCCATTCAAACCGGGATAAATATTCAATTAATTCGCTTTTCAGAGTTTCACTTGAAAAGATACCTGTTAAAATACCAATAAGGGTTATACCTATCTGAACAGTTGAAAGAAAAGTGTCCGGACGTTCTGCGAGTGATAAGGCGCGTTTTGCACTTTTATCACCTTTGGCAGCCTGTGATTCAAGTCTTACCTTCCTGATGGAAACAAGGGCTATTTCTGCCATTGAAAAGGCACCATTTAACAAAATTAACCCCAGTATGATCAAAATCTCCAGCATGTTATATGAAGTTATACTAAAGGAGCAAATCCGGCTCTTTTATTAAATTCCTGGCTTGTGAAAAATCCGGCTATACATCCAAGCAGTGTACCACAAATAATATCAATTGGAAAATGTACACCCACATAAACCTGGGCATAGGAAATAGAGAATGCCCACAAAAAAAGCAACCATTTCCAGCGATATGTAATAAAAGTTAATGTTCTAAACCCAAACATTGCTAACCCAAAATGATTGGATGCATGAGAGGAAGGAAAGCTAAATGGGCCTCCACAGCTAACTACAGAACGTATTACTGATGCAAGCATGGGATTGTGACAAGGGCGTAATCTGCCCACTAATGGTTTTATTAAACTGCTGCTCACCATATCGGTAATAGCGAAAGTGATAAGAAAAAAACAAATCCACCAGAAACCTTTCCATTTAAAGTTAAGCAGCATAAATACTGCTGTAAACAGATATAATGGCGCCCAGGTAAATGGATTACGCAGCAAAGGCATTAACCAATCCAGAAATCCGTTGTGCCACTGTCCATTAATTTTTGAAAATAACGCTATATCGTACTCAATGAGATGGTTCATGTTGTAAATTATTTAACTACTAAACCTCCCTTTGATGAATGAATTAGGATTTTATAAGCAGAGAATATTCTGATGCAGGAAAGAATATTGGAACTGCGACTTAACGCCATGAAACTGATTAATTGTTTCGGCAAATGTAACACTTTCTTAATTCCCATTAGTAGCATCTTGTTTTTAGTGTTTTTCTTAGGCTTGCCGTTTTTTAGTTTCCCCTTGCCGTTTTAACTTGCACCACATGAAATGGCAACAGCTTTACAGTGCACAGCGAAGCGGAACAGCATATAAGTCAGGCAATTCACCACAGCATATACGTACATCTTATGTTCGGGATTACGATCGTATTATTTTCTCTTCCGCTTTTAGAAGATTGCAAAATAAAACCCAGGTTTTCCCGCTTCCGGGGGCTGTATTTGTACATAACCGACTTACACATAGTCTTGAAGTTTCCAGTGTTGGCCGAAGTCTCGGCAAAGCCGCAGGAGATGCCATTGCAGATAAATACCATACTGAGGGTGATGAATTCCGGGATTTTTACCGGTATGAGCTCCCCTCTGTTATTGCTGCCGCCTGCCTTGCACACGATATAGGCAACCCTCCCTTTGGACATAGTGGTGAAGATGCAATAAGAATTTTTTTTAACGAATTGCAGGGAGAGGCTAAAAAAAGATTTGAAACGGAGCTTTCGCCGTTACAACAAAGGGACCTGCTTTTTTTTGAAGGGAATGCCAATGCATTTCGTGTACTTACCCATCATTTCAATGAGGTGCGGCAGGGTGGTTTTCAACTTACATATGCCACACTCGCAGGTATTATTAAATATCCCTGTGATTCTTTGTCAGGGTTTAATAAATCAAGCCTTGTCACAAAAAAGTCAGGTTTCTTTTCTACCGAAATAGAAACTTATCTCCACCTGGCGGAAGAGCTGGGAATTCCTAAAATTGATGCTTCTAAGAATATCTTTGCACGTCACCCTTTTGTATTTCTTGTAGAAGCGGCTGATGATATTTGTTACAGAATCATTGATTTCGAAGATGCATTTCGCCTGGGTATTATTTCTATTGAAAAGATTGCAGAACTTTTTCTCGCTTTTTTCGATAGTGAATCCGGATATGACGCAAGAACTAAAGTGGAACAATCATTCAACGGCATAAAAGACGATAACAAAAAAATACAGTTCTTACGGGCAAGGATCATCAATCTGCTGGTACAAAAACTTTGCGATATCTTTATGCAGCATGAAGATGCTCTGCTCTCAGGGGCTCTTGGCAGATCGCTGATGGATATGCTGCCGGATACTCATTCCCAAATAATTAATACTATAGATCAGTACTCTGTATCCAATATCTACAATCATCGCTCCGTAGTGGAAGTAGAACTGGCGGGGTACAATATCATTGGTTATCTGTTGAATGCTTTTGTATACGCAGTATTGCAACCAAATAGTGCCAAAGCAAAGAAGCTCAGGAACCTTATACCTGCTCAGTTTGTTATAAATGATGGTAACAATTCTTTATACAGTAATCTGCAGGCAATAACCGATTTTATTGCCGGTATGACAGACTTGTATGCTGTGGATATGTATCAGAAAATGACCGGAACAAAATTTGCATAAAAATTCCGGGATCCTATCGAAAGTGATAAGTAGTAGGGTTATTTTAATTCATTCATCAATCCATTTATATCAAGTGCACGGGTGTACATTTCTAAAGAGCCTTCGCCATTTTTAGGCCATAACTCTGCAGGTCTGTCCCAGTATAGTTCCACACCATTGCCATCGGGATCATCAAGATAAATAGCTTCTGATACTCCATGATCACTGGCGCCTGTAAGCGGGTAATTTGCTTCAAGTAACCGCCTGAAAATTACAGCTAGATCTCTTCGTGTGGGATAAAGTATAGCCGTATGATACAACCCAACACTATTCTCCGATGCCGGAGGCAAACCCTTACTGTGCCAGGTGTTGAGACCAATATGATGATGATAGCCACCCGCTGAAATAAATGCAGCCTGTGAACCGTATGTGGTTATTAACTCAAAACCCAGCAATCCGCAATAAAACTTCATGGAGCGCTCCAGATCGGACACTTTCAGGTGTACATGACCAATATGTGTTTGAGGAGGTATAGAATATGATGTTGACATATTTGTTCAATATGATATGCAAGGTAAAACAGGCTTTTTGTTATACCGCAAACATTTTGAAAACATCCTCAGAAATATAGTGTTGTGAATTTTAGTATATTATTTTTTTGATTTCCTTATCCACTATGCATATATTGGAAATAATTTTTAAGCCAACTCCATCATATTTATGAGCAGGATAATTTTATTTGTAATCACCATTTTTTTGTGGGAAAGCACTTTTTCTCAGGTAGAAAAGATTTCTGGTTTTGACCCCTCGGCTGTGAAGGGTCAATTGACAATCGAAAATACTTTCGACAATATGCTTAGCGCTGAGAATATCGGAATGCAGATACAAAAATTGTCGGCTAAACCTCATCATCTTGGCTCTGCCGGAGGAAAGGTTGTAGCAGAAAGTATCTTAAGTGCATTTAAGTCATTTGGATGGGATACTGAACTAAATGTGTATCATGTATTATTTCCCACACCCAAAACAAGGTTACTTGAAATGATGTCGCCGGCAAAATATAAGGCAATACTCAAAGAGCCTGCATTTAAAGAAGATGCTACCAGCGGGCAAACCGGTCAGTTGCCTGCATATAATGCCTGGAGTGCTGATGGCGACGTAACGGCCCCCCTCATTTTTGTAAACTACGGGCTTCCACCCGATTATGAAATGCTCGACAGGATGGGTATCAGTGTGAAAGGAAAAATTGTTATTGCCAAATATGGCAGAAGCTGGCGTGGAATTAAACCAAAGTTGGCACAGGAACATGGGGCTGTGGGTTGTATTATATATTCCGATCCGGCCGATGATGGATATACTGCCGGTGAAGTGTACCCGAAAGGAGCATTTAAAAATGAATTTGGTGTGCAGCGGGGCAGTGTAATGGATATGCCTGTGTACCCCGGCGATCCCATCACTCCCGGAATTGGCGCAACAGAAAATGCAAAAAGAATTGACCGGAAGGACGCCGCTAACCTTTTGAAGATTCCGGTATTGCCTATCGGTTATCACGATGCGGAGCCATTGTTGCGGTCTCTTGAAGGACGGGTAGTTCCATCAGGCTGGCAGGGTGCACTTCCTTTTACCTATCATGTTGGCAACGATAAAACAACTGTGCATCTGAAACTGGCATTTAACTGGGATATCGTTCCCTGTTACAATGTTATTGCTACCATACGTGGCCATGTGTATCCTGATGAATGGATAATGCGGGGCAACCATCATGATGCATGGGTGAATGGGGCGGCTGATCCAATCAGCGGACAGGCTGCTATGCTGGAGGAAGCCAAAGCAATGGGAGAATTATTAAAAACCGGGTGGCGCCCCAAAAGATCTATTGTGTATTGTGCATGGGATGGTGAAGAACCGGCATTACTGGGATCTACAGAATATGTGGAAGATCATTTAAAGGAATTGCAGGAAAAAGCGGTGGTATATATCAATTCAGATGGAAATGGGAGAGGGTTCTTGAATGCCGGTGGCTCTCATGCATTTCAAACGATGATCAATGAAGTGGCAGCCGGCATTAACGATCCGCAAACAAATGTAAGTGTATTGAAAAGAGAACTGGCAAGAAATACAATACACTCGGTAGGTGCAGCCGCCATGAAAGGTGCAATAACTAAAAATGAAATTGATTTAAGCGCCCTGGGGTCCGGATCGGATTACTCCCCATTTCTGCAACATGCTGGTGTGCCTTCATTGAATTTGGAATATGGCGGTGAAGACGCCGGTGGAGAATATCATACCATTTACGATTCATTTGATGATTACCGGAGATTTAAAGATCCTGGTTTTTATTATGGAGTGGTTCTGGCAAAAACAATTGGACATACAGTACTTCGACTTGCAGATGCTGATATACTTCCCTTCAGATTTACTCATTTATACAATGCAATTGACAGTTATACGCAACAACTTGTTGCACTTATTAACGATACCAGGGAGTTGACCATGATTGAACAAAAGATTCGTGCTGAAGGATTGTACCAACTGGCAACAGATACTGCCAAACACCTACAGCCTGAAGCTCCGAAAGCGGCTGTGCCATTTATCAATTTTTCTCCTTTGCAGAATGCATTAATAACTTTTCATATTACTACAGATAGTCTTGATGCAATGCTAAATGCCCGCCACTCCGTAGAAAAGGGTTCTTTAGCTGCAATTAATAAATTGTTATATACAGCAGAGCAGCAATTATTATTGCCGAAGGGTTTAACCCGGCGTCCATGGTATAAGCATAGTATATATGCCCCGGGGTATTATACAGGTTATGGTGTGAAAACTTTACCTGAAATAAGAGAAGCAATAGAACAACGCAACTGGGTTGAAGCAAAGCAGGGAGTAAGTGATGTGGCGGATGCTATTAACAGGCTCAATGAACGGTTAGAGGAAATATTAGCACTTAAAAAATAAATCCAGGAAAAGTATCAATACAAAATGACAGCTTCTTTATCCCATTCTACTTTTACTTTTTGAGACATGATGGAGTCAATTGCTTTACCGCAATAATCGGGCTGTATAGGCAGTTCCCTGTTAAAGCGACGGTCAATTAAGACGCATAGCTCTACTTTATTGGGCCGTCCATAATCAAGAAGTGCATCAAGGGCTGCCCTTACAGTTCTGCCTTTATAAAGTACATCATCAATTAATATGATATTTTTGTTTTCAACAGAAAAGGGTATATCAGTTTTATTGGCAGTATGTAATTCACCCCTGACATCATCGCGGTAGAATGTAATATCTAATTTGCCGTATTTTATGTTGATAGAAGGATAAATTTTCTGGATATGCGAAACAATACGGTCTGACAAATAAACGCCACGTGGCTGCAAGCCAATGAGCACCGTTTCTTCGAGGTTTGCATTACGTTCAATGATTTCATACGTCAGTCGTTGTATAGTCAGATGCAACTGGTATGGGTCGAGAATTGTCTTCAATTGTTACTTGATTTTGAGGGCGAATATACTTTATTTTTCTCCCAGGAAAGGATATGCATAATCTACCGGAGGATTAAAAGTTTCTTTTATTGTTCTTGCACTTAGCCATCTATATAAATTGAGCATACTTCCTGCTTTATCATTGGTGCCGCTAGCCCTTGCCCCGCCAAAAGGCTGCTGGCCTACAACTGCACCGGTGGGTTTGTCGTTGATATAAAAATTACCTGCCGCATTGCGGAGTTTATCAGTGGCAAGTTCAACAGCGCTTCGGTCATTCGATATAATTGAGCCTGTGAGCGCATAAGATGAAGTCTCATTTACCAGATCGAGCGTTTCTTCAAATTTATCATCATCATACACATAAATGGTCAGCACCGGCCCAAATATCTCTTCGCACATGGTTGTATATTTCGGATCTTTAGCCTCAATGATGGTAGGTTGGATAAAATACCCTTTTGTTTTATCACATTTACCACCTGCCAGCAGCGTTGCATTTTTGTCTTTTTTTGCCCGGTCTATATATCCTTTAATTTTATCAAATGCCTTTTCATCAATAACAGCATTAATGAAATTAGAAAAATCTTCTACACTACCCGGTTGTAGTTTTTTCACTCCGGCAGACAGTTGCTTCTTTACCACATTTGCAATATTGGAGGGGATATATGCCCGTGATGCAGCCGAGCATTTCTGTCCCTGAAATTCAAATGCACCGCGCAGTAAAGCTGTCGTTACTACATCGGGACTGGCGCTTTTATGTACAATTACAAAATCTTTCCCACCGGTTTCTCCAACGATCCTCGGATATGTTCTGTATGATCCTATATGTTCACCAATAGTTTTCCATATTGTATTAAATACCCCTGTAGAACCGGTAAAATGAATTCCGGCAAAATCCCTATGGGCAAAACATACTTTTCCCAAAACGGGACCATCCACATATACCAGGTTAATAACGCCATCGGGTAATCCCGCTTCTTTAAGGATGCGCATGAACATTTGAGCGGAATACACCTGGGTGTATGCCGGCTTCCATACTACCACATTTCCGCATATAGCAGCCGATGTGGGCAGGTTGCCGCCAATGGCCGTAAAGTTAAACGGAGTTATGGCGAGTACAAATCCTTCCAGCGGCCGCCATTCCATACGGTTATGGGTACCTGCAGCACTTTGAGGTTGCTGTTTATAAATTTCGCTTAAAAAATGAACATTGAACCTTAAGAAATCTATCAATTCACAGGCAGAATCAATTTCTGCCTGGTATGCGTTTTTACTTTGTCCGAGCATAGTAGTACCATTCATAAAAGAACGGTATTTTGTGGAGATAAGATCAGCGGCTTTCAGAAATATATTTGCCCGGTTTTCCCAACTCATTGTTGACCAGTTTTTTTGGGCTGCAAGGGCTGCTTCTATGGCCTGCTCCACATGTTTTTCGTTGCCCTCATGAAAATAGCCGAGGATATGTTTTATTTCATGTGGCGGACGTATGGCAATTTTTTTTCCCGTTCTTACTTCTTTTGCGCCTATATACATAGGAATATCAGCCTTCTCTTTTTTAAGAGCCGCTATTGTTTTTTTCAACTCTTTTTTTTCCGGACTGCCAGGTGCATAATTCAATACCGGCTCATTTGCCGGCAGGGGATAGCTAAAATATCCAATGCTCATAAATATCCTTTTGATGATGTTTTAAATACTGCAAAGATAGGATAATCAAAGAAGGTGTCGGGTAAGTGAACCGTGGCAGAAGGAGCTTGATAGTTTTACCGTTTATCTTTATTTGCATAGTCAAATCCATTGCTTTTGCCAAATGGAATCAATATTGTTCTATAACACCTGAAACCCGTAAGCATAAGGATCATCATCGGGATCAATGGTAATGGTGTTATAGCCATATATTCTTGCCCATCCTTCAATACCAGGGCGTATGGCGGGTTTACCGTCAATTTTTAATTCCTCCTCAATACTTCCTATAAAAGTAGAGCCGATAATACTTTCGTGAATGAAGAGCTCTCCTTTTTTTAGTTTCCCTTTGGCATACCATTGTGCCATGCGGGCTGATGTGCCGGTACCACAGGGGCTGCGGTCTATGGCTTTATCTCCGTAAAATACTGCATTACGTGCTGTGGATCCGGGATGCAGAACTGCGCCAGTCCATAAAATATGTGAACAACCTGCAATAGTAGGATCATCAGGATGAACAAAACTGTATTGCTGATTGATACTATTACGGATTTCTCTTGCCCAACTGATCAGCTTATCTACGGGGTAATGCTCCAGCCCTTTAAAGTTCTTCTGCACATCTATTATTGCATAAAAATTGCCGCCATAGGATACGTCAAATTCAAGGTAGCCGAGTTCAGGACAGTCAACAGTAAGTGAAGATGCCGCAAGAAAAGCAGGTACATTTGTCAGCTTTACTTTTTTTATTTTTTTCCCTTCCTGTTTATATGAAATATTTACTAATCCGGCAGGTGCTTCCATACGAATTATTCCGGGAGTTTTGGGAACTATCAAACCCTCCTCTAAAGCAATAGTGATTGTGCCGATAGTACCATGTCCGCACATAGGCAAACAACCACTCGTTTCTATAAAAAGCACAGCCACATCATTTGCAGGGTCATGAGGCGGATAGAGAATACTTCCGCTCATCATATCATGCCCCCGTGGTTCAAACATCAGTCCTTTTCTGATCCAGTCGTATTCTCTGAGGAAATGTTGTCTTTTCTCACTCATTGAATTTCCAATGAGCGCCGGGGCACCCCCGGCAACAAGCCGCACAGGATTGCCGCAGGTGTGTGCATCAACACAAAAAAAAGTCTTCTTCATTTCAATACTGTAACAATAAAGCTATATAGCCGATTTAGTCCACTCATTATTGACGATTCGCCATATATGAAGTGGGTTACTGTCTTTCAGTTCATCGGGTAGCATATTGTCTTTAAAGTTTTGAAAACATACTGGTCGTACCCAGCGTTTAATAGCAGTGGTTCCTACAGAAGTATATCCGCCATCAGTGGTAGAAGGGTAGGGTCCGCCATGCACCATACTTGCACAAACTTCCACACCTGTTGGTACATCGTTAAGAATTACCCTGCCTGCTAATGTAGTTTGCAAAGCGATAATATCCTGGTTAGCTTCAATATCTTTGTCTGTGGCCATAACGGTGGTGGTTAGCTGTCCTTTGAGCAGCGAAAGGGCCGCTGAAAGTTCTGTTTTATCATCACATACCACGGCAAGAGAATAGGGCCCGAATATTTCCTCACGAAGGTGGGGGTTTTTAAGAAAATCTTTTGCAGCCACCCTTGCCACCGTAGGTAGCGCTTCACCCTCTCCGGGTTCGGCAACAGCTGCGCCTATTTTCTCAATACCTTTTTGTTTTAGCGCCTGGTTCAATCCTTTTATATACGATTGTTGTATGCCCCCATGTAACATTTTTTGCGGCGTTATCTGTTCAATTTCCTTACCCAATAAACTAAGAAAATTATCCAGTGCATCCCCTTTTGTTGCAAGCAACACTCCTGGGTTGGTACAAAACTGGCCTACCCCCAGGGTGATAGATGCTGCATAGGTTTTTGCCAGAGCAGCGGTATTTTGCTGTAAAGTATCGGGAAAGAATACTACCGGGTTGATACTGCTCATTTCCGCAAAAACCGGAATAGGAATTTCCCGTTGATTAGCAATTTCCCAGAGTGCTTTTCCCCCGGCAAAAGAACCGGTAAAACCCACACCTGTTGTAGCAGGATGTTGTACCAAAGCCTTTCCTACGGTATTACCCGATCCCAGTACATGTTGTACTGTATATTCTGGCATCCCTGCTTTTTTTATCGCAGTAGAAATTGCTTCGAATACCAGTTCCGATGTTCTGGCATGAGCAGAATGCCCTTTAATCACTACTGTTGATCCGGATGCAAGTGCGCTTGCGGTATCACCGCCTGCTGTTGAAAAGGCAAAAGGAAAATTACTGGCGCCAAACACAACTACAGGCCCTACTGGCAACAACATTTTTCTTGTGTCTGGTTTTGGGGGAGTCCTGTCTTTATCTGCAGTATCTATGGCTGCTTCTACCCAACTACCTTCCAGCACCAGCCGGCCAAACATTCTAAGTTGATTGGTGGTACGGGTAAGCTCTCCATTGAGTCTTGCATGAGGCAGATTAGATTCTTCGTGTGCAACCGCCACAAGCTGTTCTCTACTGGCTTCTATGGCTGTGGCAATTTCATTGAGGAATTCTGCTTTTCTGGCGGGGGAAACTAGTTTGTATAACTGAAATGC